>JAEUUM010000620.1 GCA_016787375.1 Saprospiraceae bacterium | reverse complement strand
TGAATCAAACTGAATAGGTGTATCGGTTTTCGACATGGGACGTATGTTTATAAAGTTAAAAAATACTATCTCATGCTATCTGAATAATGTAATTTATCCGTCAAAATTCTTTTTCATCGAATAAATAAAATTCAATAGCCTGGTGCACATTTGTGCTTCAGGTTTTTATTTTTTGTTTCTCAGGTTAAGTAGAAAACAGCCTTGTAGAAATACGGTTAAGACTATTTGAGGGGGCTGAAGATTTAGCCACTGTGTGAAGTTAAAGTTCTAGTTATTTTCATGGGTCGGTTTTTAGAAATTGGTTTTCAAAGTATGTTCGTTTCAGATTGATCACTTTCGCAATACAATGCAAAGGTATGGGCAATATATTCTCTTGTCGATACCCTGAGTTTGGTATTTTTTATATTTTATTTAATTGTATTGGTAATTTTCAAAAAATAATTGATTCAAAACATTGATAATCATTTTATAAAATATTTTAAAAAACAGAAAATAAAATATTTAACCATTAATGAAAATTCAAGATAATATCAAATAACAATTAATTTCACTCAAATTATATGAATTAATAAAACAGTTAATCAGTAAATTCATCTATTCTTAGAAAAAATCATGACTGCTGTGATTTGAAATTTATGCAAGTAACATAATCTCTTTTTTAGATTTCTCATGTTACTGGTTGAGGTTCACTATTTTTATTGTTTGGCACTTCTATTCTTGAAATACTTATTTACCAGCCAGTAACCAATCAATGCCATTGGAAAATATGAACCAACAGCATCCAGTACCGAAAACCAAATTGGTGACGGTAAAATGCTGATCATATAAATTCCACCCACAAAGAAAACAAATCCTATTAACAGGGCCAAGTATAGTTTATTACTGGATGAAACAAGGCTTGTAATAAATGCTCCAACAAGCGTTCCAATTGAATGCGCTAAAAATGGGAATAAGAATTGATTGGGTTCAAAATTAGGAATTGCGGCCTTCAGACTTTCAAAATTATTAGGGTCAATACCGTTTGGTAAAGGGATTAAAGAACTTCCCACTTTAATAATGGCACCATTAACGATGGCACCAGCAAAAATTCCGATCATTACAGCCAGGATGTTTCTCATAGTTGGATGGTTGTGAAAAATAAACAGTGTTTTTTAGTTTGAATCAATCTCCAAACCTACACAAATAATTCCAATATCTATCTGCGTTATTAATGTTTTTAATTGTGACTTTGTTCTTTTTTTTTGAAAAACAAAAACCCGGAAGTTCAGTGACATCCGGGCTTTGCAGTGTGTTAGGTAGGTATGTATTTTTATTCAATTAATATCATTCGAGCAATAGCACGTTGTTTTTCTGTTTCCAGAGAATACATGTAGACACCGGCACCATTTAACTGATTCGCATCAATGTACATCTCCTGAAATCCTGAAGGCAGATTCATGCTTTTTTGGAATAGGATCTTTCCTGTAACATCCATTACCTTGACAGTTGCTTTTCCTGCCTCTGGCAGCTGAAATCTAATGGTTGTTTGCTTGTTAAATGGATTTGGTCGATTTTGATATAAAGCAAATCCGGTTGTAGCTTGTTCTCTTTTGAAGACGGTCAATTCCGGGATTAATATTTCATCATTTTTATTCAGAGCCTCCGGATTATTATCTATTTCGCTTAGTTTGATCATATTCGATAAGCTTCCTGAGGCAAGTGACTTAAATTTAATTTTAATCAAGGATTCGTTTTGGGAGAAATGTTTTGTTTTCAAGTCAAACCACGAAAAATGTATTTTCCGGGATTCTTGATCAAAGTTCACTAAGTCCGGTATTTCGCTATCACCTATTTGTGCAACAACATTCTCAATCATGATGTCCTCTGCTATGTCCAATGAAAATTGACAAGATTGCAAATCCTCTAGTTGATTGAATCTGATGATCACTTCGGAAGGGTCGTTTGCCTTTAAATCTTGATCTTCAAAATATAAATTCAAATGCGCTAATGAATTTCGGTCTGAATTACTATTGTACTTTGAAGCAATCGCCGTATTATTTAAGTCTCCTAATTTGATTCCAATGAAATCAACGTCCATATTTGTTTTCATCAGATGATCATCTTTAAACATTTCAGGGTAGACTTCTATCCAAGGATTTGAAGGCATCGGAAATACGTACGATTTTTTCACAAATTTCCAGCTGGGCTGACCGGGAAGTTCATTTATTTGGTGTAAAATCAGCTTTTTAAGCAAAAACAGGTCGTTGTTGGTGATTTTTTTAGAACCATCGAGATCTGCAGCAATCAATTTGTAAGGTGAATTCAAGGATTCTTGTCCAAGTATATGACGTTGCAGTTTAATTATGTCAATTGTTGAAACTCCATTTAATGGGTCAATGTTTTTTCCCGGAATTACCTCGACTGATTTTTCCATAGGTAAGTCTTCAAATTCAAAACTTCCGGAGTTATTGGTCATGTTATAAGTCAGAACATCGCCTTTCAAATCTACTTTCACCTCTTCTATCTGCTTGCCGTTTTCAGTTATGATGTTTCCGGCAATCGTGATTGTATCGGGTTTTTGAGGAATGCAGGGGAACATATTGTCCTGTATATCAATGAATGTAACACAATAGTCCTGGTTGCCATTTTTGTCAGTAACCCATACTTTGATGTTATTTTTACCCTTATTGCCACAATCAAAGCATTTGAGTGTATCATTTACATCCGCAGAGTAGGAGAACTTTAAATCTTTGGTTGGTGTACAATTGTCGATTGTCCCTGCATCAAATGCTTTAGCAGGCACACATGCCATAATTATGGGTGTACCCATGTAAACAAGATCAGCTGCTAAACCAAATTTGCATTTCACGCCAGGTGCTTTGAAATCTTTTACAATCACTTTAACAGTGCAGAAACTAAAATTGCCACATAAATCACTCACAGTAAACATAACATTGGTCGTTCCAACCGGGTAAGTACCTGATGCATCTTCACCTTTTGAAATTGAGTAGGGTGAATTGTTGGTAATTTTTAGTGTTGGACTACAATCTGTCGCTGTTAATTTCGGAAATTGCACAAATCCGGTTTTACAATCAGAACCAACATTGGCTTTTACCGTATCCACACAGGATATTACAGGGGCGATGGTATCCTGAATAATAATCATTTGGGTATGAGTCCATAATCCTTTGTTAGGATCAATATCAGGATGAAACTGACACCAATCCATGACTTTCCAGGTTCTTAATATTTTGTAGCAAGAAGGCATAGACACTGTAAAAACATGATCCTCGTGCGAAACAGCAATTAGCGCACATTGGTCGTCTGTAGGGAGTACCGGGAAGTTAAATGTATCCGGAAGATCCTCCGGATCAAAGTTATCTGGTTTGGCACAGTCATAAGAAGTGTAATTCGATGGCCAGACAATTTTAGAACCATCGAACGGATGCGAATTAACAACAGTTATGGTTTGTGTGCAAACCGACATATTTCCGGCAGCATCGGTGACTTTGAAAACCCTTAATATACTACCAACCTGACAGTTATCTTGTTGATTAATAATCTCGATGGTTATGGTGTCAATACATGGTTCAGTAATACCGACATTTCCGTATTGGGTGAAATCTCCAAACACATCGGAGCATTCGACTGTTACATCAGGTGGACAAGCCAAAAATGGAGCCAGCTTGTCCTGAACAATTACAGATGAAGTGCAAATAGCAAACAATCCACTTGGGTCGGTAACTTTTAATGCCACCAAAATCGTATCACCCACATCAGAGCAGTTGAATAATAAACTATCCTGAAATCCAGCTGCATCATCTAGCCGGTCCAGCTCAAACTTTACAATATTACAATTATCAGTACTTCCATTATCAACTGACGAAGGAAACAAGACAGCAGGGGCTATATTTGACAATGCAACTACTACTTCTCCTTTGCATACTGCAACAGGACTGTTGTTATCAATAA
Organism: Saprospiraceae bacterium; assembly: GCA_016787375.1. Classification (GTDB taxonomy): domain Bacteria; phylum Bacteroidota; class Bacteroidia; order Chitinophagales; family Saprospiraceae; genus JAEUUM01. The sequence continues at coordinate 7,414 of JAEUUM010000620.1, read as the reverse complement.
TGGTTACCTTAAAAGTACAAGATGCACTATTCAAAGCAAAATCACTGGCAACATACTCTACATTATATACACCCGAAGGCAAATTACTATAAGGGCCGAGTCCTTTATCAGGGAAAGCCCAATTTACCGAAAGTGGAGGCACCACCGCACAATCATCAGATATGGTCAAAGGTGACGGCAGGAATATTGGATTTGGGCAAAATATGGCATTTGCCTCAAAGGTCACATCTGACGGGCAAACAATAATAGGAGCAGTTTGATCAGGAACTGTAAATATTTGTAACGCAGATGTCGATATATTCAAGCAAAGATCCGTAACAGTCCAGGTTCTGAAATAGGTTGTACCTACCAAAGGAGGAATAGCCGGTGCAGTGCTGTCAGTTTTTTCAGCCTTAAAATCACATAGCCCATTAAAATCAATTGGGTTACCACCAATTGTAGGGCGTCCCAGAATGTTTAGGTCCTCCGGATTTTGGTTACATGGTAATATGAAGTTACTGGCAAAAATGAACTCAACGTCTGAAAGTTTGGGCCTTGCAAGTGTAATTTTTGTGACACAAGTTTTTGAATTACCGCTGGCATCAGTAGCCTTCCAGGTACGGAAAACAGTAGCAGGTGATGGACAAGGTAAATTATTGACAACATCGGTGTGTGTCAGGTTGACTATTCCTCCGCAATTATCAATAACGATTGGTGGCGGTAGATCCGCAGGAAGTATTGACTTGTTACAACTGATGGTGATATCATTTTGACAAACCAAGATGGGTTTCATGGTATCAACTACCATAATTTGGGTCATGCAATTTTGGCCTGAGTTGATATCTACTACAGTTACTTTCAATGTTTGACCAATAAATCCCGAAGTTATTATATTACCTATCGGATTATTAAATTGATCAAAAGCAATGCCTGTTTTAGGTCCTAAACATGTAGTTTGAGGAAATAATAACAGTTCATTGGCGTCAATTGATTTTGAACAACCACCATTCAAAGGAAAGAATACGGGGCCGTTTTTGCAAGACATAACACAGGGTTGCGCAATGACATTTAAACTAATAATTGTAAAGATTAGCCCGATTAAGGCTTTGAGGAACAAAATAGATCTTGCTATAACACCTTGAAATAGCAAAGACGGGGAGTGATAAAATTGTTTCATCCTACGGTTTTTGGTTTTCTAAATAAATGTTTCGTTTTGGACACAATGATCCGGACATGTTGCAAGCAACATGTTAAGGTGTTTTTGGGCTGGTTGAAAAATTTGGAAAACAGGTAACTTGGTGGGAGACCGGTTTTCTCTTTTTAGTATGTAAAGTTTTTATTGTGGCTTGTAAAGCCGTTGTGTGTGTTTTGGTGAGAATGTATAAGATATTACAAGAAATAATAATGCCAAATTTGGTTAAATAGATTGTCAAATTTGAAATTATCTTTATAAGTTACTGTAAGATAATGATATATGTATGATGTTAAAATTTTTATTTTTATTTTCATCAAAATAAAAATCCCGAGAAGTTACAACTTCTCGGGATTTTTAAATTTCAATTCTGATCTGTAATATTCTTTGAAAAGTACAATTGAATTATTACTTCAGGTATTTACGCAGGTGTTCGTCTGCCGATGAAACACAGTCATTCCAGTCTTTCCAAAAACTTGCCCATGAGCCTGCGCCATACATGGCTTCATAATCATTTTTCCAACTTATGTCCAGATCAAACTCTGCATATTTGTCAAACGAAAACACGATACTTGCATTGTGACCTTCAGTCATTAAATCACTATTAAATACCCTTAGGCAAAATGTGTATTTTTTAGTTTCCCACATTCCTTTCCATTTTTTCATCAACTCATCAAATTTGTAACGCATTCCTGGTTTGATTGTAATTCCCCAAACATCAACATTGCTGGGGTTGTAATTGGCAGGGGTGTATGATAAGTCCTCACGAAGTTTCCAAAGTTTACTTTCACCATATTGATCAACATAAGTATCAACATTTTTGCTCCAGTCATCATCGTGTTCTTTATTGCCATTTGGCTCATTATCCATGTCTGTATATGTCATGGGACCCATAACCCAAACATACCAGCCATCACTGCCTGCTCCATGAGTAATCGTTGCACATCTTGCCTTGTATGGAGCCACTGAATGATATTTTGTGTTGTGTGCTGTAATTCCGGCTTCAAATTGTTTTTCCATGCCATGTTTAGGCATAATGTTCATTACGGTAAACATTTGGTAGTTGGTAACTGCCTTTGGTGTTTGTGCAAATAAACCACATACAAACAAAAGCATAGGAGTGAGAAGTGTTGATGTTTTTTTCATAGTTTTTTGTTTTTGATTGGTAAAATAATATTTGCACAAAATAGTAAAATATTTTTTAATTATTCTGTTTATGGCATTAAATGTCAAAATAATAAAATATATGTTGAGCATCAAGTACAATTATCTTCAAAATAATTTTTTTAAATAAATTCTATAGGCTCTCCAAAAATTTTATCAATGATTCACGTTCGCTTTTTGGCAATTTTCCAAATGCTTCCTTGCTTTTTTCAGCTTCACCTCCATGCCACATGATAGCTTCTTCAAGGTTTCTTGCCCGACCATCATGCAGAAAATTTGAATGCCCACCTACTATATTTGTCAGACCTATTCCCCACAGTGGCGGGGTGCGCCATTCATTACCGCTTGCTTCGAAATCTGGTCTGTTATCTGCAAGGCCATCTCCCATGTCATGAAGTAACAAGTCGGTGTAAGGATAGATGGTTTGTAAGCTTAGAAAAGGAAATTCCGGATGCTGCCCAGTAGTAAAATTTGGTCTGTGGCATGCCCTGCATTTTAATTTTGAAAAAAGGGCTTTCCCTTTTTTAACATCAGGGTTTGCTGCATTTCTCCTTTTAGGCACTGCGAGAGATTGTGTGTAAAATGTTGCGGCTTTTAGTGTGGCTTCGTCAATTTCAGGATCATCAATCAGTTTGTCATACTGAATTTGTTGCAGGAAATTCTCTTTTGGAAAGTAAGGACTCGTGATGCCCATATCATTGTTATATGCTGCTGCTGTTTGCTGCAATAGGGTAGGCTGACCTGCTTTCCAACCAAATCGTCCGAGTTCTTTTTGTTGGGTTTGATCGTTCCAAACATAATTGGGTCTGCCTGAAATACCGTCGCCATCCAAATCAGTTGGGTCAGCAAATCCAATAATATCCGAAGCACTTATTGCTTCAAATAAGCCTAAACCAATCACTGCCGGTGCAATTCTGGCAGAGGTTAAAACATTTGATGGCCAAGGAATGTAACTGTTATAAATGTCGAATTCGAATTTCCTTAAACTGTATTTTTCACCATCAAGGTAAGATTTAATTTCCTCTATTTCTTTCCATGATAAACTCGCTTCGGCTTGCTTTCCATAGGTGGCTTTGGTCTGAAGTTGGCCCCCAAATCCAGGGACTTCCAAAGGTCCACCATTATTGTCTTTACCAGGCAGACTCAATCTGACTAGAAGCCCTCTTAGCTCAGAAGGTGAAGATGGGAATGGAGACTTACCGTTTGCAACGTGGCAGTTTTCACACGAGTTTTGATTAAATATTGGCCCTAATCCTGAGTTTACAACACTTGGAGCTGTTACAAATATGTCGCCAAAGGCTTTATCTCCATCTCTGTGAAGGTCGATTTCAGAAGCTGTTAAATTATTAGCAGGTTGTTGAAATGTATTAATAAAAGACACATTAACGGTTGTTGATCCACCAAGGTTTACATCCTCATCTTCCGTGGGTTCAGCAGTGTCCTGCTTGCAACTCGAAACTGAAAGCAGGAACAATAAGTACATCAAATAAGACTTGAGTTTCATATTACAAATTTGAAATAATGGGTAATGCTTCCGATTCTAATGTTAATTGTAAGGCCCTTACTCTATTTTGTGCATCAATTACACTTTGTTTTGCATTAAAAATCGCATCAGTAAATGTGCCTTGAATATTTTCGATGCCTGTTATGGCTTCATCAATCTGGACTCTAATCTTTGAGTCTAAGTTCGGGTTTTTGCTGTAAATTATTTCAGTTAGACCTTTACCGGCTAGATTTTTATAGTTACCATTGTATATATTTTTTACGCTTCGAATGTTATCGGCAAAATCTTTTTTAGAATTTCTACTAAATCTGCTTTCTTCTAGATTGATATTCAATTGGCTGAATGGGTCATTTATTTTACCATTTGCTACTTCATCAGTGATGGTTATCATTCCGGTCATCAATTCTTCAAGGGCGGATTTTTGAGACGGATAGATGTTATTGCCGGCTTTTCCTGCATTTATTACATTGGATATGAAGTTTTGTTTGTCTTGTTTCCAACTAAAATACAATGCTTCAGTAGCACCATGCAGACTTTCTGAACAACCGGTCAAGTATTCAAATTCTCTTGGGGTAAAAGCATCAATTTTCTTACTTCCATTTTCACCAAATAATAAATATTCTATAGTATGAAATCCTTTCAGAGTGCCATCCAAGCCGTCAATGTATGTTCTTGACAGAGTGTTTGAACTTTTGAGCACTGCATCAAGGTCGGTTTGGTTTACGGGCCAACTGTCAATGGAAGGGTCAAGTCCTTTTTGATCTACCGGACCAAATAGAAAACCCTCCGATTGTTCCCATGGATCTCGTGCATTTCTCCAGGCTTGTCTTGCCAATTCAAGATTTACCTCATTTTGATTGCTTTTTAAAGATTCAAGGGATTCAAGTAAAAGTTGTGTGTTATCAAAAAGGTCTTTGTATGTTTCAAGTATGACGTTGTAAGACAAATCGGACAACAATTGTTGGTAATCTGCTCCCGGGATGATTTCGGTTTTTTTGCAAGCCGATATTAAAAAGATCAAAGTGATGATTGATGTTAAAATTCTTAATTTCATTTTTTTAGTTGGTTTTATCAGGTTTAAGATTAAAATTCAAAGGCAAATCCGCAAATGAAGCTTTTCTCCAGAGTGCCACCATTGATGCTTGTTGGTGCAGGTGCACCAACTTTCCTCACTGAATATTGAGCTTTTACATGAACGTCATTGATTATTTTAACAACGAGCCCCAGGGTATAGGTCTCCCTTTTCCAACGTGGGTTATTAAAAACAAGACCTTCAGTAGCGAACATAGTATCATAATAATCAAATCGACCGAAGATTATATAATCGTTTGAGTTGATATTTTTAAAAATGCCGTCTTTGCCATAAACTGTGGCACCGGCTTCAAGGAAAGATCCAATTGCTGCAGAGCCAACAGGAGTTCTTTTTACATTCAAATTATTGGATAGGTTTCTGTTTTGATTGGTCAGTGCCTCTGAATTTCCTAGTGCACCGTACATAAGCATTCCATTCAGATTAAATACATTTTTTTTAAAACTTATATGGACTTCACCTAATCCAAGAGGTGTTGAAACCTTTAAGTCCGGCTTTGGTCTGTTATTAGTAGTGTTGCCACCATATAATGAAAGTCCAATAAGGAATGCATCATTTGGTTTGAAGTCAATTCTGCCGCAAAAAGCGAAATTATCGGCATTTACCATTTCAAATCTGCGCTGATTACCTCTTTTGATCCAGTTTGCAGAGTTGAAAGCACTACCATCTAAGCCATTGACAATGCCTAGGTGGTATTTTAAAGAATTATTTTTGCCAAACGTGCCAATCAACATTAACCCATTTTCAGTCCAATTTTCAGGTAAAATATTGGTTTCCATCTCTGAATTCAAGGCAGTCAGATAGTCAGTTGGTTCATCTCTGGAAAACATCATGGAAAACGGAACCTTTATTCTTCCGACTTGTAAATTGGTGTTTTTGGAGATAGCAAAATCTATAAACATCTGCTCTAAAAGAACTTCACCTCCCTTGCTAACTTCATATTCAAATTCACCAAACTCCTCAAACCGGTCAAATTCGACATCAACTCCTGTACCACCATGTTCAAATTCAATCTCTGTTCCGAGCCTTATTTTTGGGTTCCATTTATATCCAATCGCCAGTATAAATCTCTCGTTGTCTATACTGTTTCTTTTAGCAGTGTCTGTTTGCCAATCAAAATTATAATAGTTCATGGCCCCATATCCAGAAAGTGAAAATTTTTCCAGTTTGGAAAGTAAAGGATTGGGTTGTAATAGCAACTCCTGACCATTCAGAAAAAGAGGGCAAGCAAATACAAAGGTTAAGTAAAGAAATGCTTTCATTGTTGGTTAAATTGTACCGGCAAATGTAAAATATTTATTTAGACTAAATCTAATTAAATATTTGATTTTTTAGGATTATGATTAAAATCATGTCAAATATGTGTAATTAAATCATAATTGTGGCCCAAGGCTTTTAGCTGCTACCTTTGTTCAAAATGGATCCCATCAACTTTTTGTTACCAATTTCTCGACTTTGAGGGCATAAAATTGAAAATGATATTCAGACTTAAATTTAGTGTCAATTATTAAGATTCAATGAAAGTCAGTTTTCCTCCTTTTTTTGTGGTTAGAAAGAATTGAATCTATTAGAAACACAGCGAAATTGAATGATTTGGTCATTTTTCTTAATGTGTGTTATCAGAACTGAGCGCATTATGAATAATCCGGGAATATTAATTATATCAAATTAGCCAACATTTCTCAAACCAAGCTGAGATTTGAGACGCTGTAAACAAAAGTGATTAATTCTGAAATAAGGGCAGAATTATTGTATTTTTTATTAATATTTCTGAATTTTATAAATTTCATAATAATTATTTTAGCTTTAAGTAAAATTTACATTATAATTATTTTAACCAATTTTATTCTTCACTAAAAAACCAATTCAAATGAAAAAATTATTTTTTATTGCTGTTTGTGTATTAATTGTTTTTGCTTGTAAAAACGCGGAAACACCCGTTACTGAAGCTGCCAAACCGGCAGAAGTAGTTGCGGAAGCAATAATATATCCCTATTCAACAAAAAAACCTTATCGCGAATGGGCGATTGGCAGCCAGAAAAATTCGGTACTTGCCATGAATGCATTAAAAGCATTTGAAACCGGTGATGTGCCCGGCACAGTTGCTTATATGGCAGATAGTTGCGAATTTGTTTTTGATGGTTTTGATGCAAAACTTGACAAAAAAGGTATGGAGAAATTTTTTAATGATGAACGTAATAAATATTCAGGTGTAAAAGTGGTTATGCAGGACTGGGTAACCGTAATATCAAAAGACAAATCCGAGGAGTGGGTAACACTTTGGTACAAACAGATCAATACACTGAAAAACGGCAAAGTAGATTCAATGAACGTGGTGGATGATTTGAAATTTACAAATGGAAAGATTGTTGTATTGGATGAGAAAACTCAAAAAATTCCAGCAAAAAAATAAGTCTTTTTTAATGTTTTTATTCTCTGCCTGGTAATCGTATTTATCAGGCAGATTTTTTTTTGTTTTTAGTTA
>JAEUUM010000619.1 GCA_016787375.1 Saprospiraceae bacterium | reverse complement strand
AAATTCGCCCTGATTACCTTTTAGGTCTTCCCTTATAATTTCCTTTCCATCGACATTTAAAATTTTGATGGTCACCTCATCATTAGAATCTGATTTAAAATTAAGGTTAACCTTGCCATTTGAAGGGTTTGGAAAAATATCAAGTTTTTGCAGGTTCAATTGAGGGGCGTCCGAATCAAGAGAAAGTCCTTTTTCACCATTTTTGAAAATATACGTCTTTCGGTTATTGTTCATTTCCGGTTCAAATCCAAAGTCAGGTGAGTTTTTCTTGCGGCCAAGCACAAGTTCAATTGTTTTCTTTTTACCATCTCTTCTGTAGCTTAGTTTTATCTCCTGACCCGGCTTCATTGCAGAAATGGTTTCAATTAATTGGTCTGGGTCATTAATGGAAACTTTATCAATTTTTTCCAGAATATCGCCTTTCCTTAAGCCAGCATGGTATGCAGCTGTTCCTTCTACTATATCAGTTATTTTAACCCCGCTTCCGTTGTTGTTTTCAACCATCACACCCAATTGGGCTTTGTTTGATTTCGGAGCATTAAAATTACCCGGATTCATGTATCTAAAGCCCTGATCTTGATGATCATAATTATCATTTGTTTTTTTGTCGCTCTCCCATTTAAAATCATCAAAGTTGAAGTTTCCATGAGGGAAAGTCAGGTAATTTCCTTCTTTTTCTCCAAGAGTTGCTTTTACACTATTTTGTCCGCCATCACGATTATAAACGATGTCAACAACTTCACCGGGTTTATGCTTTTTGATTTCCTGGGTTAGTTCATCAAAATTATTAATCATATTTCCATCTATTGAAGTAACGACATCACCGGCTTTCAAACCTGCCTTTTCAGCACTTGAGCCCTCTATTACTTCTCCTATCAATACTCCGTTTCCATTTTGCGTTTTATTTCCCGGACGAACTCCTAAAAAAGGAAGTTTAGACATGAAGTTCAAGTTCTCAATTTTTACATCCAAATTGGACAAAATCGAATCAAGATTTACATCAAGGTTTTTTAGAAAATCTTTTGGTAAAAGCTTGTTCATTGACCTATCACCGTCTTCAATTATTATAACTTTTTCGTTGGTAGAATCCTTGTCAAGGTTTAACTCTTTACCATCAACTATAATTTTGACATCCTCTTTATCGCCTACATCTTTCTTATTCCTTTTAATTATAACCTTTGCGGTCTTTCCCTGGGCATCAGACTTAACCGCTTTCTGCTCTTCAACATTGACATCAATTTTTACATCTTTGCCTTCGTTTTCCTTTATTAGGTCATCAGTTATTTTTTGGATTTCATTTTCAGAGAGATTTTCATTTTCTCTGATAATTTTTTTAATGCTTTTGTTACCAGCCTTATCTTTTGTTTCTACTGTTATGGTTATTGTTTGGTTATCTTTTGGGGCATTTTGAGCCATTGTTTCTTTTGATGATGTTGTCAAAAAAAGCAAACAAATGCTAAGTACTTTGAAGTAATTAATTGTTTTCATAGGTAATTTTATAATTAATTGGTTAAATATGTTTCAGAATAAAAGCATTACAAAATTAATAGACCCAATCCACAAAAGTGGTTAAATATTAGTTAAAGCATAGTTAATGTTCGTTAAGCAGACAATTTACTTTGTTTTATGAATATTACTTTTGATATTCGCGGTGTTATACATAAAATATTAACATAACTATTATGAACAAAAAGGCCATATTTATTACAATTGGCTTGATGACCTTAGCCCTGGTCGGGTTAATTGTGCTTCAGGTTAATTGGATTATTTGGTCACTCAAACTAAACGAGGAACAATTTGATAGAAATGTTTATTCTGCCCTAAATAAAGTTGCTGACCGACTACAGGCCAAAGAAAACGACGAAGCATTGAACTACATCAATGGATTTGAAGCAACATACCTTGATCAGCAGATAAAGGATTTGATGTCTGATCCTTCAGCATTGATTAATGTTGAAATGATTGGAGATTTAAATGCAACAAAAAACGAATTTACACTTCCTGACAATAAATTTTCGAAGTTATTAATGGCGGAAAATAACTGCTCATGCAGCAAATGCCAGTTTGAACGTTGGTTCAAGTACAACCGTATTGTCAATAATAACAGATTGCGAAGTTCATATCCTTTGGCTGAAAGAATTGAGTTACCAACTCTGGATCGAATTTTAAAAGAAGAATTGAAAAATGCGGGAATAAATATAGCCTACAATTATGGCGTTTTTGAAATGGCACGAAAGAATTTAATTATTACGGATAACCATTATGTTGTTGCAGCAAATAGTCACAATCAAAATTCTTTTCAAGCGGGAGGGGAAGATCATTTAAAAAAGTCAAAATATCAGGTAATGCTTTTCGGATTAGGTGACAAAGCAGCCGGTTCTCTTATGATATTTTTTCCGGGTATTGTAAATGCTATTTGGAGTGGCATTTGGAATACGGTACTGGCGTCCTGCCTGTTTACACTTATCATTCTATCTGGTTTTATTTATACTATTTGGGTAATTTTCAAACAAAAGCAGGTTTCAGAAATGAAAAATGACTTTATTAATAACATGACACACGAATTTAAGACTCCTCTTGCAACGATTTCTCTCGCAGTCGACTCTATTAATAATCCGGTTATTTTAAACAATCCTGACAAAGTCAAAAGATTTGCGAATATCATAAAACAAGAAAATACCAGAATGAACGGACAAGTAGAGAAGGTTTTACAAATGGCTATTATTGATAAAAATGATTTTAATCTCAATTTCACGAATATAGATCTGCACGACATTATAGAAAAGGCTGTTGACAACATTATCCTGCAAATTGAGAAGAAGGAAGGTGAAATTCATACCAATTTGAAAGCAACCAACCATTTCATCTCCGGTGACCAAACTCACATCTCAAACATTATTTATAATCTTTTGGATAATGCCAACAAGTATTCAAATGAAAAACCTGAAATTGTTATTACTACTCAAGATGTACCCGATGGCATCGAGATTATTGTAAAGGATAATGGTATAGGAATTTCAAAAGAAGCGAAAAAGCACATATTTGACAAGTTTTATAGAGTGCACACAGGTAATTTGCACGATGTTAAAGGATTTGGTTTGGGTTTGAGTTATGTTAAAACAATGACGCAGGCTCATAATGGCAAAATAGATGTAGTAAGCGAGTTAGGCAAAGGCTCAAGTTTTATAATTGTGCTGCCAACCAAACAATCATAAATAGAATTTTAACGTTATACTATTCATAACTACATAAAAGGTTAAAGATTATGGAAAGAAGTTTAAAGATATTGCTTGTAGAAGATGATCAAAACTTCGGAGATGTGCTTAAGTCATATCTCGAAATGCATGATTATGAAGTGTCTCTGGCAACAGACGGTGTTGCAGGTTGGGACAAATTTCGTAAGAACAAATATGACCTTTGTATTTTGGATGTGATGATGCCCAAAAAAGATGGCTTTACACTTGGTAAAGAGATTCGCGAAAAGGACGGTGATTTGCCAATTATTTATCTGACTGCAAAAACCATGAAAGAGGATATTTTGCAGGGTTTTAAAATGGGTGCTGATGATTATATCACCAAACCCTTCAATTCAGAAGAGTTACTGTATCGGATTCAGGCGATATTAAAAAGAAAATTGCCAAAACCTGATCCAATGGACGAGATTAAAGAGTTTACCATTGGTAAATATCACTTTAATTATCCGTTGCGTATTCTCACTTACAACGACACCGTTCCTGATGGAGAAGAAAGTACTTTTAAACTCTCACCCAAGGAGGCACACCTGCTTGCATTATTTTGCAAAAGGATCAATAATGTACTTCCGAGGTCTGAAGCATTGAGCAGAATATGGGGTGAAGACAATTACTTTACCGCAAGAAGTATGGATGTTTTCGTTACCAAGCTGAGAAAGTACTTAAAGCACGATACAAATATTGAGATTATCAATATTCATGGCAATGGGTTTCAGTTGTTTATAAAATAAAGCCTGTGCTCAGGCTTTATTTTATAATTGACTGTCTGACTCCTCTTTCGTGTAAAGTAATAAATGCACCTGAAAAACCTAATTTTTTTACGGATGCAAGGGCTTTAATTGCTTCTTTTCTGTCTGCCCACCATGCCAGCAAAACACGCTCCATTTCTTTGTCGGGCACTGGTTCGTGTTCTAACGTGCCATATTTTTTTGCTTCTTGAAAGCTGTGAGTTGAAAGATCAGGGTATCGTGCTGCGGCCAGTTGAATCATATAATATTGTCCTTCTTTGAAAAAGGACGGTGGTCTCTGAACATAAGACTCTGTGGTATTCGATTCAGGTTTTGGTTTTGTGACAAGTTTTGCGACAGGTTTTGTAGGCTCCGATTTTTTCTCAGGTTTTGTGACGGGTTCTGATTTTTTTACCTTTTGTTTTTGTTCCTTAATGATGGTTTCTTGATCAGATTTCTCGGAAACGTTTACATCGGTATTGGCTAAAGACGCTTCTTTTTCTTTTTCAAGGATAAAATCCTGGTTAATTTTGCTTCCTTTTTTATCAGAGGTAACAAATCTGTAAAATTGAGGTGCGTAGTCAAATTTTTCAATTTTTGCCTTATAGTTTTTTGAGGCATCAAGTGCGAAAGCAAATGAACCATCAGGGCAGTATCTATTATCTACTAAGGTTTCATTTCCATCCGGAAATTGCTCATAAATGGTAATTCTTGCATCTTTTAGTGGGTTGTCGGATTTACCGTCAAAAACCTTACCTGAAAATATGTTTTGAAAATTAGTGTAGTCAAATTTGAATATATCTTCATTGTCAGTACTTTTCTTCAGGTCACCGAAAGTTCTATTTGAAACCAGATATCCTGAACTCAAGTTACTGCATTTTATAAAATAGAAATCGTCCGCCGGACTATTCGCAGGAAAGCCCAGATTATTTGCCTCCTTCCAGTCCTTTCCAATTCCTTGATTATTATAAATATCCAACCCACCTGCACCAATATGTCCCGTTGAACTGTAATAGAGTCTTCCTTCTAACACATCATACCAAGGAGTAACTTCATCACCAAAAGTATTTATTTTGGGGCCACAATTTTTTGGTACCGTAAAATCTATGTCGTCGCCTGAAAGATCCCTCTCACAATACCAAATATCCTGCCCACCATAGCCACCTGACCTGTTTGAGCTAAAATATAAAACCTCTTTATTTCCAAATTTGCTGACACTTGGCTGGGTTGAAGTAGCAATAGAATCATTTATATAATCTCTTAATTTCAATGGTTCAGTCCATTTATCACCTTTTTTGATAATTACATATATGTCGCATTTTGAAGTCAGACCATTTTTACCCTCGACTTCTTTGCATTTGGTATAATAAAATCGGTTAAAATCCGAACTGAAAGAACCATTTCCAAAATGTTCTTTTTCGTCTTTTGGAAAAATTGTCGGGGAAGATGGTTTTGACCAGGAAGACCCATCCCACTCTGACTTATAAATCTTGGCTTTCCCTTTTCTGTTTGAGCTGAAGTAAAGTACGTTCTCACCAAACGGAATTGGAGCAAAATCAGTAAAGCTTGTGTTTATGACCTGACCCGGGTATTTTATTTTATAGGCAGAAGACGATGAATCTTTGATCCAGCCCATTGCCAGGTTGCAACCTTCAATTTCCCGTTTAACGAGCTCAGTTTGTTGAGGTTTGTCCTCATTTTTATATGCTTTAATATAACTTTCAAAAGCCTCTATTGACTTCTCATATGCCCCGTCCTGTTTAAGGGCGCGTGCATATTCAAGGGTTGAAGTTGGGAATTTTGAAGATTTCTTTGCGACCTTCTCAAATGCATTGGCTGACTCTTTATAGTTTTTAACCAAATAATACGATTGGCCAGCTTTATAAAGTAATTCAAGTTTGCTTTTCTTTTTTTGCCAAGCTGCTTTGAAGTTTTTTGCTGCAGTTCCATAATCCTGATTTTTGTAGCTTTTCTCAGCCAAATCAGAATAATCTCTCCATGACATTTTTTGAGCTACTGAGAACTGGAAACATGTAACTAAAAGACTTATGGTTAATAATATGTTTTTCATGGTTTATATTGGTGTTGTTTGCTAGGTATTTGAATTTATGCGTTCTGAAGCAAAAGTAATTGTTCAATTACCTTTGGGTAATACTCATATTCGAGTTGGTGAACTTTAGCAGCAATCGTTTCAGGTGTATCTTCATTTGAAACTTTACAAGTGGTTTGAAACAAAATATCTCCTTCGTCATATTTCTCATTCACAAAATGGATGGTTATTCCGGATTCCTCGGCACCTGAGGCTTTTACTGCCTCATGAACATGGTTTCCGAACATCCCTTTGCCACCAAATTTTGGTAAAAGCGCCGGATGTATATTGATTATACGCCTAGGATAATCATGCACCAGATGCTGAGGAACAAGCCATAAAAAGCCTGCCAGTACAATAAGATCAACATGTTGATCACCTAAGAATTGGTTGATTTTATGTGTTTTGTAAAATTCTTCACGAGAAAAAACAAGCGTAGCAACGCCTAATTCTGCAGCAGCATCAAGTACTTTGGCATTGGGGTTATTGGTTAGGACCGCAACAACAGTTACTTCGGGGTTGGTACCAAAATATTGAATAATATTTTTTGCATTAGAGCCTGCACCTGAAGCAAATATGGCTATACGTTTCAATGGTAGATTAAATTTGTGTTGATAAGGTGAGGTAAAAATATGAATAAATTATAAAACTTTATAATATAAGGCATAAATAAGGAAAATTTAAACCATCTAAGTTAGAAAAACGTTAAAACAGTTCTACAAACACGCTAAAAAATGGCATTATTTGTTTTGTAAACGTATATTTGAAATTAATTTCAATCAACTTTTCAAGATTATCAAAATGAAGTTAAAGAACCCTGTATTATATTCTATTCTCATCGGAGCTTTTGCATTATTTGCATTTTATCCTAAACCCGATAATACTCAAAAGGAATCAGTCCTTCTTCAAACCTTATTGCAAGGACTCGATCAGTTGCACTACAATCCGAGGAGCTTGGATGATGCTTTTTCCGAAGACTTGTATAAGTTGTACCTTGATCGAATTGATGGAGGAAAGAGATTTTTACTCCAAACGGAGGTTGATCAACTAAAGCCGTTTGAAAAATTATTAGATGAACAGTTAAAAGCCGGCAACATAAGTTTCTTTGACAAAACCAATGAAATGATAGATTTGGGTGTAAAAAGGTCTGAAAAAATCTACCAAGAAATTCTCTCACAGCCCTTTGTCTTTAATATTCAAGAATCTTTCGAAACTGATGCTGAAAAAAGAAAATTTCCTGCAAATGAAAATGAACTTCGAGAGTTATGGCGTAAAATGTTGAAATATGAAACAATGACTCGTTTTGCTGATAAAATTGAAGAAAGAACCAAAGGAACCCCTGAATACAAAGATAAAACAGATAAAGAACTCGAAGAGGATGCTAGAAAGGGCGTTAGGGAAAGATTTGATACATATTTCGACCAATTGAAAAAGATTAAAAGGGAAGAAAAATACGCTGACTTTTTGAATAGTATAGCCAATTTATTTGACCCACATACAGAATATTACGAACCGGTAGAAAAACAATCATTTGATATCAAGTTTTCTGGTAGGCTCGAAGGCATCGGTGCCACCCTTCAAAGTGACAAAGAATTTACCAAAGTATCAGAATTGGTTGTAGGTGGTCCTGCGTGGAAACAAAAAGAACTCAAAGTTGGTGATTTAATCATGAAGGTGGCTCAAGGTGATGAAGAAGGTATTAGTATTGCCGGAATGAATATCAATGAAGTTGTTACCAAAATTAGAGGTCCAAAAGGAACAAAGGTCAGGTTAACGGTTCGGTCACTCGATGGCACCACAAAAGAGATTACCATCATTAGAGATGAAGTAATTATTGATGAGGGATATGCAAAATCTGTCATCTTGAACAAGGATGGGGCAGAGAATATAGGTTTTATTAGCTTACCACGTTTTTATGCAGATTTTAACAAACGAGATGGCAGGCAATGCTTTCAGGATGTTGCAAAAGAAGTTGAAAAGCTAAAAGCAGCTAAAGTAAACGGAATCATCATTGATCTGAGAAACAATGGAGGTGGTTCATTGAATGATGTGGTGAAAATGACAGGATTGTTTATCGAAAAAGGGCCAATTGTTCAGGTTAAAACAAGGTTGGGAAATCCAGAAATTCAGGAAGACTACGACAGCCGCGTTCAATATTCTGGTCCATTGGTTGTTATGGTTAACAATTTTAGTGCTTCGGCCTCTGAGATTATGGCTGCAGCCCTGCAAGATTATGGTCGTGCGATAATTGTCGGCAGTAATCAAACTTACGGTAAAGGAACTGTACAAAGATTTTTTAATCTAGATGCAGCAATAAGTGGCTATGAAGACATCAAGCCTTTGGGTGATGTAAAAATATCTCTTCAGAAATTTTACAGAATAAACGGAGGTTCAACCCAACTAAGAGGCGTTACTCCGGATATTGTTTTGCCTGATAACTTTCAAGATTTAAAACTTGGAGAGAAGGAGTCGAAATTTGCCATGCCTTGGTCACAAATTGACAAATTGAACTACAACCAGAACGTTTATAAAATTGGCAACCTAAAAAATATTGTTTCTCAAAGTAAAGATAGAGTAAGCAAAAATGAAACTTTTGATAAAATCAATAACAACGCCAAAAGGTTGAAGCAGCAAAGAGATCAGAGTCTTTACAGTTTGAATATCGATGATTATTTCAAACAAAAGAAGAGTATTGAAAAAGAGTCGGAACAAATTAAAAAATTATTTGAAAAAGAGATTCCAGGTTTGGAGGTGAAAAACCTTGAAGTAGATTTGGAAGCAATAAAAATTGATTCAACAAAAATTAACAGAAATCAAGATTTCCTTAAAGATTTAAAAAAGGATATTTATGTAGACGAGACTTTATTTATCATGTCAGACATGATTCGTCAAAACATAGCTTCAAAAAATTAAGTTATTAACCATGTATATTTGCAATTGGTTGCCGGGTTTCCGGCAACCAATTGTCATTTTAAAAGAAGCGATTTTAAAGCAATAAGACCATTTTATGAATTTTTTGACACTCGAACATGTTACCAAAACCTACGGTGAAAAGACCTTGTTCCAAGACATTGGACTTACAATCAATAAGGGAGATAAAATAGCCCTGGTTGCAAAGAATGGCTCTGGAAAAACAACGCTTTTAAGAGTTATTGCCGGAGAAGAATCAGGTGAAGGAGAAAAATGCTCTGTGTTGATGAGAAAGGATATCAAAACCCGGTTTTTGAGTCAGGATCCTGTTTTTAATGAAAATGAAACGGTAATTGAGGCCCTGCTTTCAGGAGATAACGAACAATCAAAAATCGTCAGGCAGTATGAAATACTAATGGATGACCCTGGCGATGGAAGTGAACTCGAACATGTGATGTCAAGGATGGATGATCTAAAAGCATGGGATTACGAATCGCGAGTGAAAGAAACCCTGAGCAGATTTAAGGTAAAAGATTTCAATAAACCAATTGCTTTGTTATCCGGGGGGCAAAAAAAACGTGTTGCTCTTGCAAAATTAATTATTGAGGAACCTGAGTTCATCATTTTGGATGAACCAACAAATCACCTTGACCTCGAAATGATAGAATGGCTCGAGGAATACCTGAAACAACCCGGAATTACGCTTTTTATGGTTACCCACGACAGATATTTTTTGGATAGAGTTTGTAATTCAATTATTGAACTGGACGCAGGAGAAATTCATCGATACAAAGGTAATTATGAAGCCTTCCTGGAGAAAAAGGCGGAAAGAGAAGAAAATGACGCTGTCGTTTTGGGTAAAACCAAGCAGTTGTTTAAAAAAGAGTTGGAATGGATGAGAAGACAGCCCAAAGCCCGGACAACCAAAGCCAAATCACGGATCGATGAATTTGATGATATAAAAGATAGGGCTCATTTTAAAAAGGATGACTCGAAAGTACAAATCGATTTACAATCTAACCGATTGGGTAGTAAAATTCTGGAACTGCATTACATTAATAAGTCTTACGGATCGCAAAAAATTGTTGAAGACTTTTTCTATAAATTTAACAAGAAAGACAGAGTTGGAATAGTAGGTCCAAATGGAGTAGGCAAATCTACTTTTCTTCGAATCATTACCGGAGAAGAAAGGCCGGATAGTGGCAAAGTGGTAATTGGTGAAACAACATCATTTGGTTATTATACTCAAGATGGTCTTGCAATTAAATCTGATAAAAGGGTTATAGATGTTATCCAGGATATTGCAGAATATGTACCGCTGGAAAAGGGTAAAAAAATGACTGCCGCACAGTTACTTGAACGATTCCTTTTTTCAAGAGCTCAACAGCAAGTTTATGTATCGCAGCTTAGCGGTGGAGAAAGGAGAAGATTATATTTGCTCACTATTTTGATGCGCAACCCAAATTTTCTGATATTGGATGAGCCTACAAATGATCTAGATATCCTGACATTGAATGTATTAGAGGAATATCTGGAGGATTTTCCGGGATGTTTAATTGTAGTTACACACGACAGGTATTTTCTTGACAAGATTGTTGACCACCTCTTTGCATTTGAAGGCGATGGTAAAATAAAAGACTATAATGGCAAATATTCCGAATATCGTTTGGAGCAAAAGCAAAGGAAAAAAGATGAAAAACCCGAGAAGAATATCGTTGAAAAGCCAAAAAGCAACCCTACTGCTTTGCTAAGTAATGATGAAAGAAAAGAAATGATGCGTCTTGAGAAAGATATAGAAAAAATTGAAGCCGAAAAAATGGCCATAACAGAGAAATTTAATGATACGACAATGCCATTGGATGAAATCAATTTGCTCGCTAATAAACTCGAATCACTTAAAATGCTCCAAGAAACAAAAGAGATGAGGTGGATGGAACTTTGCGAAAAAGCTGGTTAATCTGACGCCTGTTCATTTTGAAGTAAGTATATGATTATTGTTTTAGCTTTGGAGCAAATCCTGCAAGTGTGTTACTTTGCGTTTGGTTCGTGTTAGATAACATAACATTAACAATAAGTACTGCAATAGCAAAAACAAATTAAATGGATTGATCGTTATAGGACTATACTGAACTCTAAATGAAAACTTTTCAAACACGCCAATCATCATCAAATCTGAACCCCCTGTTCAGTATTTTAATACTTTTAGCATTGCTAATTGGATTCTTTTTTGTTGCTCAGTATATTTATAAATTCCTATTAGTGATATCTCCTGTAGTGATTTTGGTTACACTAATATTGGATTATAAGGTTTTTGCCAGTTTTGGAAAATTGTTGATGGCATTTGTTAAACAGAATATAATTGTTGGGGTAAGTTTTATTGTTTTGAGTGCTTTTCTTTTTCCTGTGATAAGCCTGTTTCTTCTTGGAAAGGCATTGTTGAAGAGAAAGATTAATAAATTTGAAGAAAAGATCAGGCAAGAAGAAAATACTTTTACCACTTACGAAGAAGTTGAAGAACCCATTATCAATGTGGCTAAAAAAGATCAGGACAAAAAATATAATTACGACAAATTATTCGAAGATGCTTAATTTGCATATTTGAATAAAATCGCGTTTTGAATTTTCTTTTTTGCATTTGCATCCTTCTTTTTATAGTATATGCTCTGTTGATATACAGATTCATTCGTTCTTGGGATTCGATTAATATTCAATCAGATCCTAAGCCTTCCAAACTTCCTCCTTTAAGCATTATTATTCCTGCTAGAAATGAGGAGTCCAATATCGAGAATACATTAAATTCAATTCTCAATCAAAAGTATCCATCCCATCTTGTTGAAGTCATAGTTGTAGATGATCACTCAAACGACAGCACTGTACAAATTGTCAAAAATTATGCTGATAAAGTTCTTTTAATAGCTCTAAATGATACAATTCCCCTGGCAGGTTCAAAAAAATTAGCTTTGGCAACCGGTATTGAAGCCGCAAAACATGATTTAATAGTTACCATTGATGCCGATTGCACGCCTGTTTCTGAAAAATGGCTTGAAACAATGGTATATGTTATTCTATCAGGGAAGAGCAATGCAGTCACCGGCCCAATAAGATTCCAATCAAATTCAACTGTATGGCAAAGCTTTCAAGCACTTGATATCGCCGGAATGATGATCATAACAGCTGTCGGGTATAAATTGGGTTGGTTTCAAATGGCAAATGGAGCTAATCTTTGTTTTAAGAAACAAACCTACAACCAGGTGAACGGATACGCCGGCAATGATTGGCTTGCATCAGGTGATGATATGTTTTTGTTCGAAAAAATCGAACTTGCTTTTCCTGGAACTACATCATTTGTTAACAGTCCTGAGGCAATCGTATCGACTGATCCACCAAATAATTTTAAAGCATATTTGCAGCAAAGACTTAGGTGGGGAACTAAAAATAAATACCTCAAGAATTATAAACTCAAACTCGTTTTGGCCTTTGTGTTTTTAATTAATTTCAGTGTGGTGGTATTTGTGTTGTTATTTTTTTGGGTGTCTTTTATGTTGAAAATTGCCTTCATTATGGGAATTTCAATAAAGCTTATTTTCGATTATTTGTTACTGAAACGTGGTTCTGTTTTCCTTGATCAGCAAAAAGTTTTAAAGCGATATTTTTTAAGTTCTATACTTTATCCTGTATTTCTTACCATTACAGGTATTCTCAGCATATTTAAGACGAGTTTTGAATGGAAAGGAAGAAAAACTCGCTGAATTGCTTAAATGAAAATAGCCTGTGAATAATTAAATTAACAGGCTATTTTATAACAAATATTTTTGTAGAATATTACACGTCTACTCTGGCATATTTGGCATTCTCTTCAATGAATTGTCTCCTTGGAGGTACTTCATCACCCATCAACATTGAGAATACTCTATCACACTCTGCTGCATCATCGATTGTTACCTTTCTTAAAATTCTGGTTGCCGGATTCATGGTTGTCTCCCAAAGTTGTTCGGCGTTCATTTCTCCCAAACCTTTATACCGCTGAAAATGGACACTATCTTCTTTCCCTTCACCTGCCAGTTCTGTAGCTGCCAGTTTACGCTCTTCGTCATTCCAGGCATATCTTTGTTCTTTACCTTTTTTCACCAAATAGAGTGGAGGAGCCGCAATATAAATGTTGTCCTTTTCGATCAGCTCTCTCATGAATCTAAAGAAAAATGTTAAAATCAAAGTTGTGATGTGGCTACCGTCTACGTCGGCGTCACACATGATTACTATTTTATGATACCTCAATTTTGATGTATTCAGAAATCTATCACCTTCCGGATCTTCTTCAATGCTTACCCCTAAAGCTGTAAACATGTTTTTGATCTCCTCATTTTCATAAATCTTGTGTTCCATGGCTTTTTCAACGTTGAGGATCTTACCTCTGAGTGGAAGTATTGCCTGAAAGAATCGGTCTCTACCCTGCTTCGCTGTACCTCCTGCGGAATCTCCCTCAACGAGAAAGATTTCAGATTCAGCAGGATCTTTTGAAGAGCAGTCAGATAGTTTGCCGGGTAGTCCACTTCCGGTGAGCACGTTTTTACGTTGAACCATTTCGCGTGCTTTACGGGCCGCATGACGCGCAGTGGCAGCCAATATGACTTTATCTATAATCTTACGGGCATCTCTTGGATTTTCTTCAAGGTATGCTTTGATAACGTCTGAAACACACCTTGAGACAATACCTGTAACCTCCGAGTTGCCCAATTCGCCTTTTGTTTGTCCTTTAAATTGAGGTTCAGGAACTTTTACAGAAATAATAGCAGTTAGTCCTTCACGAAAATCCTCACCGGCAATTTCAAACTTTAGTTTTTTGAACATGCCGTTGTCATCACCATATTGTTTAAAAACCCTGTTTATTGCTCTTCTGAATCCTTGAACATGGGTTCCGCCTTCTCGGGTGTTGATGTTGTTAACAAATGAAAGTATGTTTTCTGTGAAGGAGGTATTGTATTGTAAAGCAACCTCTACCTCAACATTTTCTTCTTTTCCAGTAACGTGAATGGGTTTTTCGGTGAGTTTGGTTCTCGATTCATCCAAAAACTCAACAAATTCTGCCAATCCTCCTGTTGAAAGATACTCTTTGTGTTTGAAACTTCCATCTTCTTCAACCTCTCTCTCATCGGTAAGGCTTAGTTCAAGACCCTTATTAAGAAAAGAAAGTTCTTTTAGCCTTACATGAAGTGTCTCAAATTTGTATTCCAATGTTTCAAAAATAGTACCATCCGGTTTATAAGTTATGATGGTTCCAGTTTTATCAGAGTCGCCGATTGTTTTTACAGGACCCAAAGGAATTCCTTTACTATATTCCTGCTCAAATATTTTACCGTCTCTATGCACTTCTGCCCGAAGATAATCAGACAAGGCGTTTACACAAGAAACACCGACACCATGCAGACCACCTGAAACTTTGTAAGTGTCTTTATCAAATTTTCCACCAGCATGCAAAACAGTCATAACAACTTCCAAAGCAGATTTTTGAAGTTTTTCATGCATTCCGGTGGGAATTCCCCTACCGTTGTCTTTAACAGTTACGGAGTTGTCTTTGTGAAT
Source organism: Saprospiraceae bacterium (assembly GCA_016787375.1). GTDB lineage: Bacteria > Bacteroidota > Bacteroidia > Chitinophagales > Saprospiraceae > JAEUUM01. The sequence goes on along the minus strand of JAEUUM010000619.1, from coordinate 6,696 downwards.
TATTGTCTCTATTCTTGTACAATATCCTGCGAGGTGTTCATCAATTGAATTGTCTACTACTTCGTACATCAAGTGGTGCAAACCTTTGGTGTCCGTGCTGCCAATGTACATGCCCGGTCGCTTTCTAACAGCCTCTAAACCCTCAAGCGCCTGAATGTTGCTGGCATCATAATTGCCTTTTTGATTAACTTCTTTGTTCAATTTTTCGTCGTCGTTTATTTCCATGGCGCAAATATACTAAAAAATACCTTATTTTTACAATTTATTAAATAATTATTAAAAATTAAACATCTGAAAATCAATATTTTATATAAATATTTTTCTTGAAAAAATGACACAAATAAAATTTTGAAAATTGTCAAAAATTGCACAACAAACAAAATAAAATTATGGCAAAAGAGTGGATATTCGAACTCGAAAATATTGACCGGGTTAGTCAAGAATTACTCGAAAATATACCCTCTGACAGTAAAGTGTTTTTGTCAGGCGAAATGGGTTCCGGAAAAACAACATTGTGTAAATCAATCATTAAAAACATGGGTTTTAAGCAGGAAGTTTCAAGCCCAACATATTCCATAATCAATGATTACTTCAACTCAGTGACCGGACAAAAAGTTCACCACATGGATTTATACAGGTTAAAACATATAGAAGAGGCATTGGATATTGGCATCGAAGATTTTATGTTTGATGAATCATTGTGCCTTATTGAATGGCCTGAAATTATCGATTCACTGGCCAATGAGAAAACCTTAAGATTAAATGTGATTAGTGTGTCTGATAATCAACGTAAATTGATATTTTTGTAAAGAAATTCCTGACTATGAATGATCCTAATAAAAAAATACCGATTCCGTCAAGTTTAATGTCAGGTGGATTGCTTACCCAAGAGGAACATCTCGAGGTAGGTCAACGAAAGGGCAAATACATTATAGGAATACCAAAAGAATCAACATTTCAGGAAAACAGAATTGCATTGGTGCCATCATCCGTAGCTTCTTTGGTTGCAAAAGGTCATCATTTGTTGGTTGAAGCCGGTGCCGGTGCAAGGGCTAATTTTTCTGATCATCAATATTCCGAGGCAGGTGCTGTAATTGCTTACAATGCCGAGGAAGTTTTTAAATCTGATATTTTAATTAAGGTTGCGCCCCCTACTTTGGAAGAAATTGATCTGATGCATCCGAATCAAATTTTACTGTCTCCTCTTCACCTCCCCTTGCTAAATAGGGATTTTTTTATTAAACTGAAGTCAAAGAGAGTAATTGCCATAGCCATTGAATATATTCAAGATCTTGCTGGATCATTTCCGGTGGTGAGATCTATGAGTGAAATGGCTGGAATTAGTATAATACTTACTGGTGCTGAATTGCTTAGTAAGAGTAAAGGGGTTCTTTTAGCCGGTATTTCAGGTGTTCCACCGGCAAAAGTAGTCATTTTGGGAGCCGGGGTAGTTGCTGAAAATGCTACAAGAACAGCTTTGGGTTTAGGAGCTGAAGTTAGGGTTTTTGATAATAACATATACAAACTAATGCGACTTCAAACACATGTTGGTCAGAAGCTGTTCACATCTTCTTTTGATCCAGAGGTTCTTAGCCGTGAAATTTCATCAGCTGATTTGGTAATTGGAGCTGTTCACTCTAAAACAGGAAGATCGCCAATCATTGTAACAGAAACGATGGTCCAAAATATGAAATCCGGTTCTGTCATCATTGATGCAAGTATAGATCAAGGTGGTTGTGTTGAAACATCCAACATTACAACTCATGATAATCCGACTTTTGTTAAATATAATGTCATACATTATTGTATACCGAATATCTCGTCCAAAGTACCTCAAACGGCTTCTCAAGGTCTGAGCAACATCATAACACCACTTTTAATGCAAGCAGATCAAGTTGGAGGCATAGAAAAAATGTTGTATACGAGTTTTGGACTGCGGCACGGTGTCTACACCTACAAAGGAAGTCTCACAAATCCGCATCTGGGTGAAAGATTTCAAATTAACTACACAGACCTCGATCTGCTGATAACTTCAAATCTTTAGACTTCCGGATTATGTTATTAATTTTTCCATTCTCATAAATAAAATGGCATTAAAGAGGGTTCTTGAAAACGTAGTCAATGTGTTTTATCCGAAGCTTTGCCTTGCTTGCGAATCAGAGACATATTCCGGAATAATTCCAGTTTGCGTCAGGTGCATAAATGAATTACCCATTGCTAATTTGCACAAAGAGTCTGAAAATCTGATTACCGAAAGATTGCTCGGAAGAATAGAGGCAAAAGCGGCTGGAGCATTATTTTATTTCACCAAGAAAGGGAAAGTACAACATCTAATTCATCAAGCAAAATATTCAGGGGATGCTCAAATATCAAAATTACTTGGTAATTGGATGGGCCGACTCTTGATGGAGTCTGATTTGTTTAATGATATTGATGTTGTTGTACCGGTTCCATTACATTACTCAAAGATTAAGACAAGGGGTTACAATCAGAGTGCAGAATTCGGACGGGGTATATCAGAAATATTGAACAAACCTGTATTGAATGAGGCGCTAAAAAGAAACCGAAAAGCCATTTCACAAACATCAAAGAATAGAATCGACCGCCTTACAAATGTACATTCTTCTTTCGAACTTAATAATGTCAAGGGTCTTGAAAACAAACACATTCTTCTGGTTGATGATGTCTTAACAACCGGGGCCACCATTGAGGCCTGTGCTGAAAAATTAACAAGTATTGAGGGAACGAGCATCAGTATTTGTGTGATGGCAATAGTGATGGATTAGCAAACAGGATCATAAGACCCACATAATTTAAATTTTATGTTTATAAATTATTAAATCCAGGAAAATTATGTCTATCAACTTATCAGGTTATAGGATTTCTTTATTAGCGATTGTTTTGTGCTGTTTTATATCATGTAAAAAAAATGATAACAACTTTGAGAAAACTACCATTTACTTTGGAGGGATAACTTCTACTGATATACAAGGTGTAACAATTACCACAGACAGCACAGACTGGAACATCTTTGATATATGGAATAATAAAGAGAATGATCTTTTTAACAAACACTACCAAACGGATTGCCAGCCTGTATTAAACTATAAAATTGATCTGTTTCCGAATCCCAACAAGGGTGTTTTTTCGCTGCTTCTGGATATGCCCGATGACGCCAGACTTGACTTCAGGATGGTAGACAGGTTTTACAATTTGCTGGTCAGTAAAGATAGTATTGAGTCGAAATATATAAATTTTGATTTTCAAAACCTCGTACCAAAAGATACGGTACGAATGTATTACAGATTTGTACAATCAGGGTGCGAGTTCCGGGGCCATGGTGATATAATTTTTCAATAATTGACAAGCATGCAAATATTATTTTCAATATTGTTCTCTGTTTTTTTTAATGATCTTCCGGAATCTGATTTGCAAATCAGGTTTTCTGGCATTGAACCTTCAAAAGGTAAAGTCTATATAAATATTTATGATAAAAAGTCTGCATTCCTGAAACCGGAACTTGCGGTTTATAAGTATTCATTTGACTCCAGACAAAATACTCAGGAGGTTATAAAGTTAAAACTATCAAATTACCTGAAAATCTCCATAGCATGCTTCCAGGATATTAACGGAAATCAAAAATTGGACACCAATACCTTTGGAATTCCTACTGAACCTTATGCTTTTTCAAATAATGCCAGGGGAAAATGGAAAAAACCCACCTGGGATGATGCAGCATTTAAATTCAATCCTGGCTTACTTGTTGATTTAAAATTACATTACTGGTAACGCACAAAATAAGCACAGGAATATTAATTATTGAAAATGGATTAAGCTTAATTAAATTTGTCTTCTTACGATTTCCTCTGCTGCTTCTCTTCCACTTTTCGCTGCTCCATTCATAAAACCTGAAAAATCTCCACCGCAATGTTCACCTGCAAAAAGCAAATTTCCAACGGGCATTTGCTCGGCACCAACCACACTTGTATATTGACCAACTGTAGGACATACATAACTACAAAGTGTAAATGGGTGACTCGGCCAATGCATTCTGGCAACTTTACCGTTGAATTGGTCCTTTGCTCCTGGGTAAATTTGGTTCCATTTTGGAAGAAAAATATCCTTTTGCGAGTCTAGGCTTCCTTCACCAACTTTTAAACCAGCCTGCCCTCCAAATAGTATCGACAATCCGGCTGAATCATTGTCCGCTGTCTGCAATTGGGCGTTGTCCCAACCATTTGGTATGCCATTGTCACTGTAAACAAGTCCTGTGTACCCTTGCTTTCGCCAAAAGTGTGATTGCATGCCTAACATTAGTTTAGAATTGGTACCAAAGCTCAGAGTTTCAATACTTTTGCGTTTTACTTCCGGCATATCAATGGTAAAATCCAATTGTCTGAGTTTGGTAAATGGCAAAGCAAGGATTACATAATCAGCTATGACATCTTCCGACATTCCTCCAAAATGGAGTTTGTATGCATTTCCGGACATTCGCAATGATTCGAGGGGTCTGCTCAATTGGATATGGGAAGAATATTTTTGCGCCAAGGCATCCGGTATCCTTTGATTACCTCCTTTCACTTTATATCGTTCATCACTTTCTCCAAAAAGAGAAATGTACCCGTCAGTAGTTTCCGGTGAAATAAGCAGGGTAAGATTTAAACTTGACTGCAATTTTGGTGAAAGTCCGTACTCAGATTCGTAAGCGACTTCAATGAATTTTTTTATCCATCCGCTGGCGCCAATTTTTGTTAGATAGCTTGAAAGACTCATCCTGTCCAATTTCCTGACAAAATGATCCTTAGACCTATAGTTAATGTCTTTAAATTCAGGCAATTTTTCCATATCAGCAGCCATTCGTGGAGCGAAACTTCTGAAAGCATCGACAACCTCATTTAAGCTACGGTGTTGTCCTTCGAAGAAAAAAGCCTCTGTTTCAAGATTCGCTTCACTTGCTTGGCCATAATCCAATAATTCAATATCAAATTCTTTTGCCAGTGCCCACATATCTGCATGCAAAGTGTCGATAAATTCTGCTCCAAATTCTGCCAGTGTTCCTTCACCCATTGCATTTTTAACAGATAAAATTCTCCCACTTGTGCGACCAGAGGCTTCAAATATTGTTGCGTCGAGATTATTTTTTTTCAAATGGTGCAAAGCGTTAAGTCCCGCAATACCGGCGCCTATTATAACAATTCTTGGTGGATTTATTCCATTGAACAGATTTGGGAGTAATGTCGGCTTCTTTAGCAAAAAATTAGGTGCAATAGCTCCACCAATCAAGGTTTTTCCGGCATTTTCAAGAAATTTTCGCCTGCTTTCAGAGAGTACAATATTTTGGTCAATTATTTCAGTAGAATGTGTCTGAAGTTTTTCGGCACGCAAGGCTAAATTGAATGCTTTTCGCATGGTTGCGAAGAAATGTGATCGAATGGTTTTCATTTTTCAAACTATATAGGAACCAATTTACGAAAATTGAAAACTATTTTGAATGTCAAACCAAAATCTTGATAAAAAAAGTCAAATTTATTTTTTTTCCGATAAGGCCTTCTTGACATTCCAGTAATCAAGAAAATATAAAATTTTAATGCCCGTGTTGATGTTGCGATTGCTTCCGAGAATGTTTTCAATACCGTTCACATAATTTCCATCACGTTCATTTCCGAATTTTAGATCATTATTGTTTTGGGTATAAAACAAACTTAAAGTGCTGCCAGGTACAAAGCGCCAGACAAAGTTTGCATCGATATTGAAAAAACCGGCTGAATTATTGTGTAAAGATTCACCCGTTGTATCGTATCCTGTATAGGGAGTTTTTGAAAGACTCCCTGTTTTATCAAGTTTCCCGTACTCACTATATTCAAGAAGATTCCAGAAATGATAAACTCTGAGGGTGAACGAAAAAAGATCATTAATGATAAATTTTGAAAAAATATTGGGAGTAACGACATGTATATTCCGTCTGCCAAAAATGACATCATCACTTCCCAATTGTTCATATCCGACACTAGGGAACAAGGTGAATATCCTCCCTTCATCGTTTTGACTAAAGGAATAGTCAATGGTGGGAAATAAACTGATGTGGTCATTGATCAGAAAGCGCAACGATGTACTTATGGATGCGGTGTAGCGGCCTGCCTGATTGAAATAGCTCAACTTTCCTGAAACATCTGCTGCTACTGGTTTACTGTAATCAGTAGAGATAAAACCCCCGAAACTTGCAGATCCAGGTCGATGGTAGTAAGTAATAAAATCAAAAACCCTTGGCTCGAAATAATCATCCTCACCAAAAGGTTTCAGACTGGCATTAAATCCATAGGCGAACCAGGATTTTTTTAAAACAAATGAATTAAAATCTATAGAGAAATTAGTAAAAGCATCAGGCTTGTAAAGTCTTGCAAAATTTGCATCTAAGGAATAACTTGCTTTCAGATTATTTTTATGCGGGGTCTGCCTGTTAATCGAGATGCCGGCCGAAAATATACATTGATTGGCATTGGTGAGATATGCTAGGTCATTTGGGTTATAATCGTCAGATAAATCGGAGTATTCAAAGTTATATCTTAATACCCCTGCAGTTTTAAGATAATAAAGATTAATAGAATGCCCCAGATCTGCCGGTTTTAATTTCCAACCATTTTTGTGTAATTGACTAAAAGCTATTGTTCCCCCTAATAAGTTAGAATTTGCTTTATT
>JAEUUM010000598.1 GCA_016787375.1 Saprospiraceae bacterium | reverse complement strand
AGGGTGTTGTGCAATCAATTCTTCCGGAAGGTCAATTTTGAAGTGAGACAATTTAGTCCGCATAGAGTATTATATTTATTGAGCGCGCAAAGATAATAATTAAAAGTAACATTTACCAAAACAATGAATAGACCGATATTTTTAAGCTATTACTGTTCCGTATTGGCATAACGAATCCTTTACTAAAAAGTTTTGTCCTCGTATGTGTTAATCTAAATTTAACTTAATAAATGGAACGGACCTGCTAAGATTTCATTTATTCTGATCAAATTCTCACCAAAACTTATATGTTCGGAAATAAATTAATTTTCAAAAATCAGATTTGACTTTTATTTATCTCAATAATGAGATATCACCCTTTTTGTTGGTTGTCGATACTATTCCATCAATGACTGCATCGTATCTTAAAATGAAAACGTAAACGTCTGACGGTGCAGGTATTTCATTAAAATTGCCATCCCACCCTGCTTTTTTATCATCAGTTTCATACACCAGTTTTCCCCAACGGTTATAGATACTAAGTGAATAATTGCTAATGTTCTCACCACAATTTATGAAAGGTTTCAATAAATCATTTCGTCCATCGCCATTTGGTGTAAAAACATTTGGCATTTCAAGCTCACAAATACAGGTTTTACTGATAACATTATAAGTGAATATTCTTTTACATGGATTGCCTGCAACTGTGTCTTGATAGATGCCGGCCTCTTTTATATTCAAATTACCCAAAATCAGAGAATCACCTTTACATACTGTAGTATCAATTATGAATTTCTGGAGTGGTAATATTGAAATACTGGTATTTACGATGCTATCGCACTTGAGACCTACAAGGGTATCAGAATAATTTCCTGTAGAATTAAGGTATTTACCATTCACCAAAACGCTATCTCCCTGACATAGGCTAAAAGACTGATTCGTAATGACAGGTTCATCAATTGTTACATCGACACTTGCTGTAACATCCTTACATCCATTAGAGGCAATTAAAGTAACTTTGTATTGACCTGCCTGTGTGTATATATGAGAAGTGGTTGAATCTCCTTGAAAAATGGTTTGATCTCCAAAATTCCAATTCCATTTTATTACACTGCCCTTTGAAGTTGATGAAAAATCTACTTGCTGGCCAATGCAAGCATTTATTGGAGGGAATATCGTTACTGCTAATTCCGGAAAATTTTCACAATATGTTTCGGTCGAATTGTAAGATCCCGAAGACTCCTGAGAAAAATCAACAAAATTATCTCCCTGTTTGGTTGAATATGGTGCATTTTGGACCGTCCAGCCGTCAGATTGAACTTCAATTTCATTTGTAACGTCTATCTCTTTACATCCGCTGTTGAATTTGTCATCTGTTTTGATAATCAGTGGTGTAAAAAATCCTTGAGGAATATTTAAATTGGTAAAACCTGATAACAAATAACCTCCATCATAGGCACTGTGAAGTTTTGTGTAATGAGACCCACCCTGATTGTAGAGCTTGGCTTCCAAAAGACTACCATCTGAACGTATTATAAAAACTGCATTCTTGTTTGGAACAAACCCTTGTGTATGATTTGAAAATGATAAAGTTGAAACCCCTACCCCAAAATTTCCATTTTCCGTTTCAACCAGTGAGCTGCCACTATCTGAACCGTCTGAACCCACGTAAGTATAGTATATTTTAGTAAATTCAGGAACTCCCATTGTATCAGTTTTTATTACAAAAACATCCGCATAATCTTGAAACGAATTTTTATTTATGGTTGTAAACCCAGTAATCAAATAGTGTTGCTGGTCTTTGGTTACGATAATATCATATGCACTGGATGCTTGATTTGTAGCACCAAATCCTTTGAGGAACTTCAAGTTGCCTGTAGCATCTGTTTTTAGAATATAAGTATAGAATGTACCATCAACAATATAGCGACCTGTAGCCAAAAGATTGCCTTTAGCATCCTCAGTAATTGCAAAAGCTTCATCAATATTCTTATTATTTCCGTAGGTTTTACTCCACAAAACTTTACCATTTGAGTCAAATTTTACCAGATACACATCTATCCAACTATTTCCGACATCAGTACCATAAGCCCCACTTGAACCAGCGATTACAAATCCTCCATCTTTTGTTTGTGTGATTGCCTGTCCCATGTTATTTCCGGGAGCTTCGAGCCTTTTTTTCCATTTTACGGTGCCATCGTAACCAAGCCTGATTGCAATTATATCGTAATTTTGATATGAGCCCACATTGAAGGTAAAAACAATGTCATTCTCTTTGGTATCAACGATATCCGGCGAAATATTACCAACTGTACTGCTGGCACCAAACTTTTTTGTCCACTGAATATTGCCTTCACAATCGAGCTTTGTCAACAAAACGCTTGATCCATTTGTGGTATCAGAAATGCCTATAAAAGCAAAACCTCCATCTTTGAGCGCAACAGAGTTCAGAGCTTGATTGTGAAAATTTCGTTTAAAAATTTTTTGAAAACTTGCCTTTTGTGTAAAAACGTATTGTTGTGAGCATATATAAATAACGGAAAAACAAAATATTCGTAAGAATAACTTCATGGTATACTTGAATTTATTTATCTTTAATTTGAGCAATAAAGATATAAAAATATCATGCAATTATTGATTCCGTATTTGAACTTTAAATTTTTAAGTTAATGGTAAACAGGAGAAATTTCTTCAAATTAGCCGGGAGTGCCGCTATGGCTGCCAGCCCCATAACGCAGATACTGACAAAAACATCCGAATTGGGAGATGGATATCGGAACAAAATCTTTCAAAGCCATCCAATAGATGAATCAATTAAGGATGAAGACTTTTGGTATCAAGTCCGAATGGCTTTTACAGTTTTTCCGGGGATGATAAACCTTAATAATGGTGGGGTTAGCCCCTCCCCAAAAATTGTTCAGGAAGCTGTTGAGCGGTATAACAAACTCTCCAACGAAGCGCCATCATATTACATGTGGAGAATTCTCGATCAGGGAAGGGAGCCACTGAGGGAGAAATTATCAAAATTAGCCGGCTGTGACGCTGAAGAATTGGCTATCAATCGCAATGCTTCTGAGGCTCTTGAAACCATTATTTTTGGTCTAAGACTGAACAAAGGCGATGAAGTTGTGCTAACAAAACAGGACTATCCTAATATGATAAATGCTTGGAAACAAAGAGAAAAACGAGACGGTATAGTCTTAAAATGGGTTGACTTAATGTTGCCAATTGAAGATGATGATGCAATTGTTGGAGCATACACACAAGTATTTTCTGACAAAACGAAATTAGTACATATCACACACATCATCAACTGGACCGGTCAAATAATACCAGCTAGAAAAATAGCTGACATTGCCCATAAAAAAGGAATAGAGGTCTTGGTAGACGGCGCACATTCATTCGTTCATATAAACTATACCATTAAGGATCTTGATTGTGATTATTTTGGAACCAGTCTTCATAAGTGGTTATGCGCGCCAATTGGTTCAGGAATGTTATTTGTTAAAAAAGATAAAATCAGTAAACTATACCCATTATTTGGTGCCGGAGATCCCGAGAGTTCAGATATCAGAAAATTTGAGAACTTAGGAACCCGCTCCTTTCCGATAGAGCAAGGAATTGCTGAAGCCATTGACTTTCAAAACATGTTAGGTATGGAAAGGAAAGAAAAGAGGTTAAGATATTTGAAGAACTATTGGGCGAACCAGGTGTCGGACCTTCCGGGTGTAAGATTGAACACTTCATTGAAAGATGAATTCAGTTGTGCCATCGCCAATTTTTCAATAAAAGATAAGAAACTTGAAGACATTGACGCCACCCTATTTAATAAATATAAAATTCATACTGTAGGTATCAATTGGGAAAATATTCATGGAGTGAGGGTTACTCCAAATGTGTACACCCTTACTTCCGACTTGGATAGACTTGTCAAAAGCATCAAGGAGTTGACAACCAGCTGATTATCATTAATAAGTCAGCTGGTTGGATTTATTTAGTTTTTGCCCAGGTGTTGCCTTTTTTTGCACAAACATAGGCATCTTTAAAACCGGCTTTAATCGCATTCGTCAAAGATATTTTAGCTTCTTCTAGTGTTTTGTAGTACCCGAGGTAAACTCTTGTATACTCTCCGGCAGGCTCAAGCAGCACAACTCCCAAAGGAGATAAAGCAGGATCATCAGCAAATTTTGGATCTCTCACTGCAGCTATCCTTACCCTAAAATTATCCTCCGGTTTTGGCTCAATTTTGGCCTCAGCTGATTCTACTTTTGTCGGT
>JAEUUM010000566.1 GCA_016787375.1 Saprospiraceae bacterium | reverse complement strand
ATTATAAGCAACTCTAATGTTGAACTGATCGATGAAGCTTGCAGAAAGTTCCGTTTGCAGACCATTGGATATAGAAGCTTTTGTGAAATTAGCAATAACCACTTTGTCAGGATATTGTTCGTAATCTGGGAAAAACTGATTTTGGAAATTCGTATGATACAAATCAACTGTTGCAGTAAAATCTCCACCCACCAAACTAAACTTTTGGGTCGCATTTATGCCCAAATTAATAGCTTTTTCAGGCTGAAGTTTTTCTAAAAAAATGATGTCACGGTTGGTCGTTAGTAAATTTATATTTTCCGAGAAAAGGTTGACTGTCCTCCAACCGGTTCCTATTGAAAACCTCAAATCTGTATTCACAGCAGGTTGGTATCTCAACATTGCACGGGGTGTAACAAAACCTCCAAATTTATTGTGAATATCTGCTCTCACTCCGGTTATTAATGTCAGATGTAAATCTTCAAAATTAAATATGTTTTCAATAAAAACACCTGGAATCCTTTCTTCCTTAATATATTCACCGGCGAACGTTCGTTTGACCGTATCTGAGGCAAAATTGAGATTTTCATTTATATTCAAACTCCGAAAGCTTACTCCTGCTTTTAAATCATGCTCCTTTTTCTTGCCATAAAAAAGTTCATATTGCAGATTTGTATACCAGTTGATTTGCTTGGCCTTATAACTCATAACACCAAACCAGGAATCCTGATGGTGACTGGTCAAGTTAGACAAAAGGCTTACTTTATGGTTCGAATCAAATCTCCAACCGGTTTTTGTCAAGATTTCTGACTGTAGAAATTCAACAGTTTGACCATATGCTTTTGTTGAGCCTTTGTCTGTGTCAGGATTAAAATTTTTTTGGCCCCCTATTCGTTTTTCATCAACCAGTCTTCCGGCAATAAAACTACTAATACCGTTTTCATTTTCTTTACGGTAACGCCATTTATTGTACACAGAATACCGGGTCAATAGTGGAAGGTCTAGAAATCCGTCCTCATCCCGGTCAAACTTATTACCATGCTGTGAAGTATGGATTGCAAGATAGTTATTCCAATTTTGTCTTTTAAGAGCCATCCCTGCATTTAAATGTTTCTCTCCAAAACTATTTACCAAAATATCGGCTGTAAAAGGGTCGGCCGTCCCACCTTCTCTGGGAAAAACAGTAATTTGACCTACCATATTTTCAAAACCTTGAAGAACGCTATTTGCTCCTTTAACCACCCAAATGTTATCCAACATGCTACCCGGTATGGTGCTTATGCCATAAGTGTAGGTCAAACCTTGTATAAGCGGCAAACCATCAACCAAAACTTGATTATAGACACCACTTAAACCAAGTATTCGCAATTCTTTGGCATTGGTTAGGATATTGGTGATTTGGGGTTGAACAGTGCTCTGGGTTTCGAAGCAACCGGCAAGATCACAACACGCGGCCTTTCGGAGCTCATTTCTGTTAATAATTTCGGTCTTTATTGGTTGCAGTTCTGAAATGTAAGCCCCCCTTTGCCTGTCATATACTTTTACTTCCTGCAATGTTACGTTGGCGGACAAGGTAAATACCCAAACATCATGTAAATCATCAAATGAAAATGTGTCCCTTGCACCTGAAAATGATATAACCAGTTTATAAGGCTTATTTAAAGTGTCACTGGGATATGGAATTTCAAAACTACCTTTTTCATCGGCAATAGACATAACATTCGAACCAAGCCATTGAGCATTGGCATAAGGCAACGATTGTTGTTGAAGATCAATAACTTCTCCCTTGAATACTTGTGAAAATGAAGTCTGCATCAAGACGCATGTCAAAAAGCAGGTAATTAATATTTGTATTTTACTAGTCATAAATGAACTCTTAATATCAATTAACAACATTCTACAAAAAAATTTTGGAATAAAGTCTTTGCTTCCCTCCATTTATCCTTGTTGATACAGTATCTAATAGTTGGTGGATTTATGGTGCCTTGTATTAACCCT
>JAEUUM010000563.1 GCA_016787375.1 Saprospiraceae bacterium | reverse complement strand
GGACCTTATATGCCGGGATTTGAAGTTATACCTTATAATGACCTCAATGCCCTGGAAAAAGCACTTGAAGACCCAAATGTTGCGGGATTCATGGTTGAACCAATTCAAGGAGAGGCGGGTGTTGTCGTTCCGGATGCTAACTATCTACCTGATGCTTATGCAATGTGCAAATCTAAAAACGTGCTATTTATTGCTGATGAAGTTCAAACAGGAATTGCCAGAACCGGCAAAATTCTTTGCTGTGACCATTTCGGATTCAAACCCGATATTGTTATTCTTGGTAAAGCCTTATCAGGTGGAGTACTTCCTGTTTCAGCAGTACTTGCAAATGATGAAATCATGTTAACCATAAAACCGGGTGAACATGGCTCAACGTATGGTGGAAATCCACTGGCATGTGCCGTTGCAATTGAAGCTCTTGAAGTCGTAATCGATGAACAACTCGCTGAAAATGCATCAGAAATGGGTCAAATATTCAGAAACAGAATGAATCACTTGGCTGGAAAAACTAATATTGTGACTGAAGTGAGAGGAATGGGCTTACTTAATGCTATTGTTATAAATGAAAATGAAGAAAGTGATAAAGCATGGAATATTTGCCTAAAATTAGCTGAGAATGGCTTATTAGCAAAACCAACGCATGGAAATATTATTCGTTTTGCTCCACCATTAATTATCACAGAGGAGCAAATTCATGAATGTTGCGATATCATAGAAAGAACTATTCTGTTATTTTAGAAACTTTTACTCATATAAAGCGAGGTGAATTTTGTGTTAAACTCACCTCGCTTTTATTAATGGTAAAACAAATATTATTTTCGTTCCATCACCTTCGATCGACTCAGCCCAGATTTTGCCACCATGCTGCTCGATTATCCTTTTACAAATTGACAACCCCATTCCAGACCCACCATGTAAATATTTTCCTTGTAACTGAAGGAATGGCTCAAAAATTCGATCTATATACTCCTTCGAGATTCCCAAACCATTATCAGTTATCTCAAATCGAATAGCATTCATCTCAAGCTTAGCACTGATGTGTAAAATTGGTTCAATATCAGCTTTTTTATATCTGATTCCGTTAGAAATAATTTGCTCAAGTACTTGAGAAATTTTGTCAACATCAATTTCCAATTCAACTTTTTCTACATCCAATTCAATTTTTGCTTTATTAACAGCGATGACCTCATAAGAATTTTGTAATGCTGCATTAATCAAATCAATTGTATTTGTTATTTCCATTTGGTCTTCAACCTTAGAATTTATTCGACTGTAATCGATAATATCCTCAATCAGCTTGTTCATGAATTTTACTCCATTTGTTATAAACTGGAGGTATTCTTTTGTTGGTGCGTCCAGGTGTTCTTTGGTATTCAAGTTCTGTTCTAATAATTTCGAAAATCCTGAAATTGAGCGCAAAGGTTGTTTCAAGTCATGTGAGGCCAGGTAAATATACTGCTCAAGTTGCTCCTTCGATACTTGAAGATCACGTGTTCTCTCCTGAACTTTGTGCTCAAGAAAAGCATTTGCCATTTTCAAATTATGTTCACTTTGCTCTAAAAGTTGTTTCTGTGCTTCTATTTTATCATTCAACTCCGTTAATTTGTTATTAGCTTCCAATTGCCTTTTGTTTGTTTTTAACAAATAAAATATAAAAGCCAACCCCAGTAATAAAAGAGCAAGAATAAAGGCAATTTGCCAGTTTCGGGTTTTGACTCTCACCTCATATATCTGCTTGTTTTTACTCTCCTCCATACTTGCCTTCTCATGCTCATAATCTTCAATCAAATCTGATATTTCATTGCTTTTTTCTCTGCTAAACAAACTATCTTTTGTTTCGGAATATAGTTCATGGAAATATAAAGATTTTTGGAGATTTCCTTTTGCTCTGTAAATTAAGTACAGCATCTTTTGATTGTTCATGACATGAGATATGCTCTCAATCTCATTCCCAATTTTAAGTGCTTGCAATGTATATTTCTCAGCTTCATCATAGCTACCTTTTTCAAACAGAATATTTGACAAATATCCCAAAACGTTTAGCAATCCCCGCCGGTCATTTGAACTTTCGCAAATCTCC
>JAEUUM010000553.1 GCA_016787375.1 Saprospiraceae bacterium | reverse complement strand
AGAGCAATCAAAAAACCAGGCAAACGCAAAACAAGGTTACAAGGATGAAAATGAATTAGCCGGAGTGAACAATTTTAACAGATATGCATGGGACTTTGCCAAAACAAAAGACGATAAAGTATTTGTAGATGAACGACATGTCAACTTTACCACAGATTGTGGAATAAAAACCATTGATGAAGCGTGGGTAAGCAATATTTCACCATTCCACAGATCTCAAAATAACCCGACCGGTGTAAGTCCAACATTCAACCAAAATCAACTTCGAGAAGGAAGCAAATTTACGCCTGTTTACAACATGGGTTCTTTGAAGAATGATTTGATGGCTATACAAACCAACAACAAAAATCTCGCATTTAACAAATCATTGGCTCAAAATGAAATATTTTTGAATTTGGACAATGGATACCTGGGTGAAAAATTTTTATGTATACCGCCTGATTTTGTCAACAACTTTGAATACAAACTTAAAGTCTCCACTTTTGGCAAAACCAATTCGGGTAACTCGTTTGCAACAAATTACTTCAATGCACAGATTAGTGGAGACAAAAAAACTGCCTTTGCGAAAGCAAATACAGACTGGCCGAAAGAGAGCTATATAGTTGTTCAGTTGGTATTAAAGAGAAAGCAAAATGTAAACAACAACCAAAACAATGACTTAAAATCAAAATTTGTTACAAGTAAGGTGCTTGAAGACAAGTCCATTAACCTGAGCACAACAATTTTGGCTCGATCAGTCAGTCTTGAATCAAAACTGTCGGGTAAAAAGGATGAGATGGAATTGTTTAGATGGTATTTTACCACTGGAAATTATCCAAATTATCGGGATAAAATGGCGGACTTAACTATTAAAATTGATACCGCTACCGTCAATGCCAAGTCGTTTAATATAAATAAAGGCGGAATTGAAACCGGGAACTTTAAGGTGTTAGCAACAACTTACAGTTTCCTTGGAAAGGAGAAATTCGATTTTCATGACTTAAAAGATTACTCGTTGGGTCTAGTTTTTGAAAGTAATGGATCAAAAGCCTCTTTCCCTAAAAAATTAGATGATGGATATCTGGGTTTTGCATTTGACAATGTTTCACAGGAGACAGTCGATGGATTCCTGAGAACTTACTTTGACACTCCTGAGCTAAAACTCAAGTGGAATTCATTTGCATCAAACGGTAATGGAGCGAGCAATCCGGAAGAATCATCAATTAAGGGCATGTTGGTTGGGGCTATGAACAGCTATATCACCGATAAAATGTTTGATGTTGTAAAATGGAGTAATATCACAAAATATGGGGTTATACTTCAACCCCTTGATAAATTACCATCAGATCTATTTTATAAAAGCAACTACTCTATGGTTTTTCAATTTTCAATGATAAATACAAAACCTGAGGTCTTATTTTCATTGGAACGATTAAGCAAAGTCCTGAAATACGAAGGAAGTACTACAAAAATAATCCCTTCCCACATCATTAACATGAAAGACATTGCTGATAATCTCCCAGGTAACGGTTCTATTCAGCTTCAGTCATACCTGGCAGACGCAATGCAAAATTTCAATGATACGGTTATGCCAAATGTAATCAAAGGATTTAATCCATCCTTCATAAACAACAAGTCAAATTTCAAAAAATGAGAAGCAATCAAATAATAATTGGTGTTCTTTTAATTCTGTTTTGTCAAAAACTAGAAGGGCAGATTAATGAAGTGCCAAAAATCAGCATCAAGTACGGCATCATTGCTAAGGCCGTTCCGGACAGCATTGTACTTCGATGGGCTCCAAACTCAGCAAATGCATTGCCCGCTCACATTGAAGCAGGAGTTTGGATTGAAAAGCTGACTGTTTCAGGTAAGTATCCTTATAAAATGAGCAATTGGGAGAAGGTAACCAAACAACCTATATTACCTATGCCACTTGACGCCTTTAACAACGATGCCACAAAGAAAAATGAATATGCCATGCTTGGAGCCCAGTTGCTATATGGCAAGCTTCCTGCCTCGCCGGCTGTAAATGAAATACAAAATGTGAAGGATCAGGCATCAATGTTGACCTCATTATTTTCGATGGCAATGCTTGGTTGCGATTATTCGCCCACAGCTGCCCAAATGCTTGGAATGCGTCACGTGGTAAAAATTAAAATTAAAGAAAATGAAAAAATATTTTTCAGAATATACAGTGCTTATAAACAAGCTCTTTTCCAAGTGGATACCTCCATGGTTTTTAGTACATTTGGAGAGTGGGAGTCTTTAAATACACCACAGTTTCTTACGGCAAAATCTAAGGAAAAAGAAGTGGAGCTCAGGTGGCCCTTTAATAAAGAACTCTACCGTTGGTCAGGTTTCTATATTGAAAGATCTGCAGATGGTAAAAAATTTTCAAGACTAAACAAGAAGCCGTTCATCATTATGTCGCCTGATCATACTATCGATGTTTTCTATCGGGATAGTGTTCAGAATTATATAAAATATTACTACAGAGTTCAAGCCATCGACCCATTCGGAGATCTGACAGGATATAGTGAAACAGTTTCGTGTTATGGAAGCGACAAGACACCACCCGGTCAGCTCGTATTAAATGAAACCCACAAACAGAATGATGGGATAACACTCAGTTGGAAATTTGCCAAGGAAAAAGCCGACTCAGATTTGGACCATTTTATTGTAAAAAGTGGTACAGCTGTCGATCATATACCTGACACAATTCAAATACTCCCAAAGAATACCTTCTCATATTATTTTAATCAAAAAGCAAAAATTAAATCGACTTATTTCGAAATAGTTGCGGTGGACACTGCAGGGAATGTTACTTCTTCAAACCCGGTTAGGTATTTCATGGCCGATACCGAACCACCCAAGACCCCAGAGGGATTTACGGCTAAAATTGACACCTCAGGTGTTGTGCATTTGAGCTGGAAGCTTGACTCACTTGACGAATTAATTGGTTATCGTGTTTTCAGAAAAAACAATATTAATCACGACTTTGTGTGCTTACAACAAGGATTTTTATCTGCCACAGAATTTTCAGATACACTGGCACTAAATACCCTTACAAATGAAATATTTTATGCTGTATCAGCAATTGACATGAGCTACAACATGAGTCAACTTACATCGCCAGTGCGATTGTTGAAACCTGATAAAATACCACCAATACCACCTCAAATTACAAACTATAAACTCAATAGCAAAAGTGCTACCATACAATGGGGGCAGAGTCCAAGTGAGGATGTTGCTTCATATGAACTTTACCGCAAAGATGATACTGGAACAACAATCCTTTTGAGTAAAAACATTGATCTAAATCAAACCGAGTATACAGATAGCACCTTGGCAGATCGGAAAAGGTACACCTATTATCTCAAATCAATTGATAAAAACGGGTTGTCATCTGCGTATTCATTCCCTCTTGAAATTGTATCCTATGTCGACAAGTCAATTAAAAATATTTCACTTTCATGGCTTTCTGAAAGAGAAAAAATAGGATTTAAATGGAACGACCCAAACCCTAAACCAGCCTATTACATTATTTATAAAGACCTCGGTGAAGGAATCCAACAGCATAAAAGTGTAGATGCTGAACAGGTTCAATTTTATGAAAACATGAACAAAGGCAACCATATACGCTATGGTTTACAAGCAATTTATCCAAACCAGAAAAAGTCCGAAATATTCACCTTGGAGTGGTTTAAATAAAGGATTGATACTTTTTTATAACTTAAGTAAATACCAATAATATGAAAAATTATATTTTGATACTCTGCCTCTTTTTGTTTTCAAATTTACCGGTTGGCAATTGTCAGCAGATCTTTTTTGAAGATTTTAATAATTACTCAGTTGGACCCATCAGCAATCAAAATTCTGACTGGATTGATGTGTCAGGAGCACAAGCACAGGTCAAATATGATGGCGGAAGTTACTCGAATTGCTCAGGGTCTGATTTTAACAACGCATACCTTCAAATTGAGTCATCAGATCAAGTTAATTGTAAACGAAGCGTTGGGACCATCCATCAACAATATGTGCTAGACATGAAGGTCTCAATGGTGCCGGTAGGATTACCAACCGGATTCGGAATTAAAATTTCAGATAAAGATGATTTTGAATTCGTTTATACTTTCGTAGGAACAGGAAATGTTCATTTTGCCTTTATTGTTGATTTTTACTATCATCAAATACAGGTTCTAAAGGATGGTGTAATCGTAAAAACTCAAACCATTGCAAACGGTTTTAACTCGATTGACGATATATATTTCAATAACTTTTCCGGAAATTTTAAACTCGGTTGTTTAGAACTTTCAGATGTAACAGATATTGACGGTGATGGGTACTTGGCTTCCAATGATTGTAATGATTTTGACCCAAATGTAAATCCCGGAAAAACTGAAATCCCATATAACGGTAAAGATGACGACTGTAACCCGGCTACACTCGACGATGATTTAGATCAAGATGGGTACACCAAAGCAAACGATTGTAACGATGACGATTCAAACATTAACCCTGGTGAGCCTGAAATCCCATATAACGGTAAAGACGACGACTGTAACCCGGCTACACTCGACGATGATTTAGATCAGGATGGGTTCATTAAAGCAAATGATTGTAACGATGCCGATTCAAACATTAATCCCGGTAAAACTGAAATACCTTATAACGGTAAGGATGATGATTGTAACCCTGCCACTTTAGAGGATGATCTTGATCAGGATGGTTACGGGTATGTTACAGATTGTAATGACAATGACCCGAATGTAAACCCTGGTAAAACTGAAATACCTTACAACGGAAAGGATGATGATTGTAACCCTGCTACTTTAGAGGATGATCTTGATCAGGATGGGTATGGGTATGTTGCAGATTGTAATGACAATGATCCCAACATAAACCCAGGGAAAGTCGAAATTCCGTATAATGGAAAAGACGATGATTGTAACCCTGCTACGTTGGATGACGACTTGGACCAGGATGGCTTTGGGCTTGCTGATGACTGCAATGATAATGACCCAAACATCAATCCGAACGCAATTGACATTCCCGGAAACAATATAGATGAGAATTGTGATGGAATATTACTTTCTACTTTTTTCGACACCAATTCCAACCAAATAGAAATTATACCAAACCCGGTTCACCAAATATTAAAGTTGAAAACAAACTATGCAATATCATGGGTGAGAATCCTCAACTATACCGGTGTAGAAATTGGAATCTTTAATGTCACACAAAATCATGAAATAAATATTACGGACATACCAACGGGTTTATATTTCTTGCAGGTATATTCTGAGGGCCAAAAATTAGTTTGTATTAGCTCATTTGTAAAAGTGAACTGATCAACCGGATGAAATAAATTAACCAACTGATAAATGTGAGTAAAACATTCCAACCCTTCTAAAAGTGTGCTGCAAATACAATACTATTCAGGAGTATTTGATGCAGCACATTAATTATATACGGGTTTTTATCCATGCTAACATAAAAACTTGGTAATTTGACCAACAAATACATAGATAACCATTGTTTTGAGAAATACATTAATTTCAATTATCTTCATTTTTTGTGTGAATCCATGTGTATTTGCACAAACCTTGTCTTTTAAGACTTACACGATTAATGAAGGCCTTTCTCAAAACAGCATTTACTCAATAGCGCAATGCAAAGATGGATTTATGTGGTTTGGCTCTCAGGCTGGGCTAAATCGTTTTGATGGAACGAATTTTAAGCTTATTGTTCCAAGCATTAAACTCAATGCTGTTATAAAAACTGATTTTTCAAAAATGATAACAGCACTGTACTCTGATAAAAATAATCTATTGTGGGTTGGAACCACCAACGAATTATTAATTTATGAGTCACACAAAGATAAATGGCACCTGCCGGAGGATATCTACCCGGGTTTCGAAATAATCCCTTTGGCATGGATAACCTCTATTTCAGAAGATGTAAATGGGAAAATTTGGATTAGCACACTCAAGGCGGGACTGTTTTGCTATGACAAAAACAGGAAAACAATGGTAAAACTCCCGGAAATTATCAAAGATCAAAAACCTAATGTTAAACATTGTCCCTATGATCAAAACAATATTTGTACTGCCAACCGCAATAATATTTACATACTTGGCGAAAACAACAATTTAATTATAAACGTCAATGAATTAATCCACTCAAAAGATAATATTGTCAATGCGGTAGAGGTAGTACAAGGCAATATTTGGTTTATAGTAAATGGCAATGCCGTTTACAAATACAATGTAAAGCAAAAAAGTATACTGGACATAAATAAAACTTTCAAACTAAATAATGCCCTGAATGACTATAGTATTTTAAACTCAGGCCAAGACGGAAACTTGTGGATAGGCAGCAGAACTTCGGGTTTGGTAAGAATCAACACAGAGTCCAATCATTTAAGTCTTGCGAAAGCAGGTAAAGAAGAGCAGTCCTTGAAAAAGAATTTTATTCTGAGTATGTACAACTCAGCAGATGGAATTACCTGGATCGGAACAAGCGGAGGTGGCGTTTCAAAGTTTGAAGGTGACAGACAAGGCATTGAATTGTTCAAGGCGTTCGACAAAAACAACTCTGACAAGATTTTTGACAATATGATTTTAAGTATTTATACGGAGAATGAAACCGATTACTATATGGGAACCTTGTATGGTGGACTTTTAAAATATTCTATATCGTCAAGGAAGTTCCAATATTATACGCCCCAAAGACAGGAACAAAATTCGGCGCAGTCAAACAATATATATTCAATAGTGAAGGGAGATGGTAATTTACTGTGGCTTGCCACTTGGGGAGGTTTGTACAGTTTTGATAAAATTACCCACCATTTTGAAAAATATAGTGACCCCAACATAGAAAACACCAGAGAACTGTCGTGCGTTTACAAACTAAAAACCTTAAACAAACTAATAATAAGTAGCTCAAAAGGCATCCCATTGATATTCAATTTAGAAACACATAAGTTTGAAAAATGCCCTGATTCGGACTTTTATCTAAAGGATAATATTTTGAGGATAAGGTATATTGAGGAAAAAGAAAATGGGGATTTATATCTGGCAACAGAAAATAAATCTCTGATTAAATACAATTACATTACAGGAAAGTTCCACGAATTCAAGCAGATCCACGGTCTTTCAGGAGTGTGCCGGCATTTTATGTTCAATAAAAATGAAATTTGGGCAGGCACAGAAGATGGTCTTGCACTTATGGATGCAACTTCCGGGAAAGTTAACAAGTTAATTACAGAACTGGATGGCTTACCCAATAATGTAATTTATTCTGTTTTGCTGGACAACCAAAAAAATGTTTGGGTATCTACAAACAAGGGAATAGCAAAAATTAACATCACCAATTCAAAAATTTCAAAATTCAACACAGAAGATGGCCTGCAAGATATGGAATTCAATACTGCTGCAGCTTTAAAAATTTCAAACGGACATCTAGTATTCGGAGGGATAAATGGATTTAATATTATTGATCCTGCTAAAACCAAAAACATACCCTTCATACCAGTTCCGGTCATAACTGAAATCAAGGTAATGAACGAATTATACAAAGATTCCGTACCCTATCCATATCTGAAAAGTATCCTGCTATCGTACAAAGAGAATTTTATAACCTTAGGTTTTCAATGTCCGATTTTTTCACAAACCGGCAAGATCAATTACAGATATATGCTCAGCGGAATTGATAAAATATGGATAGAAAACGGAAGCAGGAACTATGTAAACTTCACCCAATTAAAACCCGGTAAATATACTTTTAATGTTCAGGCATATGATGGCAATAAGATAATGTCCAAAATTAAAAAACTTGAAATAACCATTAAAGGACCCTGGTTTTTGAATTTTTGGTTCTTACTTTCACTTTCACTTTCTATAATTGGAGGAGCAATTATTATTATTTCTTCCAGAATCCATTCAATTAAGGCCAGAAAATCCTTATTGCACCAAAAAGCTGAGGCAGAAATGCAGTCTCTCAGATTACAAATGAATCCGCATTTTATATTTAATTCGCTCAATAGCATCAACAGTTTTATTGTAGAGCATAAAACCAATCTGGCAAGTGACTACCTTACCAAATTTTCAAGATTAATGCGTCTAATACTTGAAAATTCAAGGCACGAAACCATCACCCTCGAAAAAGAATTAGAATCGGTTAAACTTTATTTATTGATGGAATCACTCAGATTTTCAAATGCTTTTGAATACAAGTTGCATATTGATGAAAGCATTTATGAAGCTATTATCCATGTGCCTCCTTTGATAATTCAACCGTTTCTTGAGAATTCAATTTGGCACGGGCTTATGCCCAAAAATGGAACCAGAACCTTAGACCTGGACCTGCAATTAGTTGGTCATGCATTGTACATTGACATTACAGACAATGGAATTGGAAGAGTAAAATCTGAAAGCCTGAAATCAAAAAAAACCAATTTGCGGAAATCTCATGGTTTGGAAATCACCAAAAACAGAATACACTATCACAATCCCCTTAATACAGTACAAATAATTGACTTATACAATGACAATGGAGAGCCACTCGGAACCAAAGTGAACATTGTCATTATATTAACTGGTGAATCAGAGTTAAATCAAAATTGAAAATTGAAAAATTGCATTAATTAATTTAAAATATATTTGCCATGAGCAACTCCCTAATCTCAGCTATATTAATTGATGATGAAGAACATTGTTTAAAAACATTAAGTTGGAATTTAAATGAATTTTGTCCCGAAATAAAAATTTTAGGAACTGCAAACAATGGGAAAGAAGGGTTAAACCTTATCAACCAACTTAACCCTGACCTGGTTTTCTTGGATATTGAAATGCCGGTAATGAACGGTCTTGAAATGCTTGCAAAATTCGATAAAATCAACTTCAAAGTAATTTTCACAACTGCTTACAATGAATACGCAATAAAAGCCATCAAGCTAAATGCCATTGATTATCTTCTAAAACCAATAGACAAAGATGACCTCAGAACCGCTATATCAAAACTGAGTGCTATAAACAGTGAATTGACCAGTCGCAAAATTCAAAATCTCAAATACAATATGAGTGTAAGTACAGACTTGCAAAGAATTACCGTAGGGACATTCGAGGGTGTCCAATTTTTTGATTTAAAAGAAATCACTTTTCTTGAAGCCGACAGCAACTATACCATGTTACATTTTTTTGATGGAACTAAAATACTCTCTTCCAGAACATTAAAAGAATACGAAGAGATTCTTCCACAGGAGAGTTTTTTCAGATGCCACCATTCATTTATCGTAAATTTTAGATACATAAAAAAGTACATTAAAGGAGAAGGTGGTGAAATTGAGTTATCAAATGGGTTGAAAATTGCGGTTTCAAGAAGAAAAAAACAGGAATTCATAGACTGGATAAGCATGTAAATATATCCTTTTATTCTTCAAACTATACAAATTCATTCCGTTACATTTTTAAGGTTAGATCATTATCAATAATAAAACAAAATTTTTAGCAAAAGCCATTGCTATTCTCTTAAATCAAAGCCCACCATTATTTAAATGTAATCTATATTAATTCGAATAATTGAATCAGGATACCTATTTTTGGACCATGAATTCAGAAAAAGAAAAATTTTTTGAGCAGGAGCTTTTAAAACATATTGACGCCTTGCACAATTTCGCTTTTTATCTCACCCATGACCAACAAGAATCAGATGATCTTGTACAAGAGACTTACTTTAAAGCATTTAAACACCTTGATTACTTTCAAGATGGAACTAATTCAAAGGCTTGGTTGTTTAAAATACTGAAAAACAACTTCATCAACGAATATCGTAAAAAAAGTCGAGGTGCAAAAAGAGTCGATTTTGAAGAGGCATTACGCGAAACGGACGGAGACGACGAAGTAGAAATTCCTGCTAATCTTGAGTTTGACTATGAGTTGGCAGGCACAATATTAGGTGATGAAGTTACCAAGGCACTTAACAGTTTGCCTGTTGAATACAGATCGCTGATTGTTTTGTGTGACCTTGAGGATTTTTCGTACGAGGAGATAGCTAAAATTCTTGAAATACCTGTTGGCACAGTTCGGTCCAGGTTGCATAGAGCGAGAGCAACCATGAAAAATAAGTTGTTTCACTATGCCAAGAATTTGGGTATTTCAGCCAAAAAATAAGATAATTTTGATCAAAACATTTCATAAAATGTAAAAATATACTGCATGATGAATGAGCAAAACGGCCATCAGGAAATTTACCAAAAGGTAAATCTGTTTTTAGACAATCAATTAAACTCAGAAGACCAACAAGATTTTATTTCCAAAATAGAATCAAATCCTGCTTATTCGCAAGTATATAAACAAGAACAAATTTTCAGATCAATTATTAAAGAGAAGGTCAACAGGCATAACGTCAACTCAGAACTTATGCAGACCATTATGCGCAAGCTGAAAGATTAATCAAGAAATTCGCGCATGTTTTTTAACTTCAACAAATACTTCCTTTGGTTTTTTTTAAGTTTGATTTTGCTGGCTTGTAACCCGGATCAAGAAGCAAAAAAGCAATACTTGTCTTCGCAGGAGGTCAAAGCAATGCTACAAAATATCTGGAAGACAGATCAATCATATAGATTACTGGCAGCTCAATTGCGTAAATCCAATAATGGTGTAAGAACTCCCGTTGAAGGTGAATTATGGGCAAAACAAACCATTGTTGACTCTATAAACATGAATGCCATTGAGTCAATAATTGAAAAAGTAGGCTACCCAACCCGCACCATGGTTGGTGATACACTAAAACATGTTGCTGCTTATGTTATTATGCACAATCCAAAACGTCAAGCTAAATATGTTGACCTTATTTGGAAAGCCGCTCGTGCAGGAGATATTAAATTGCTTGATGCTGCTACCCTTGAAGACCGCGTGAGGATGTTCGCCGGTCAATCCCAAAAGTATGGTACCCAAATGAAATATGACACCATAAACATTGACCATAAAACCGGAAACATTACCACCAAATTGAGGATTTGGCCAGTAGAGAACCCCAAGATAATCGATAGTTTACGCGCCTCAATTGGATTGTACTCTTTGGGTAGGCAATGTGAACTGATGAACTTGGATTGCGGAGCAATAAAAGGCTATTCACAAAGAAAATAACTCAATTGCTTGAATTTTCATCAGGTCTAAGGGTTTAATTGTTCCTAATAATTTCACAATATTTTTGGATTGTTTCTGGCTCAGGAGTTGGAGGGCAGGAAAATATTTCACAAATGCTGAAATACTTTTGACTATTGATTTGTAATTTTCAGAAAATAAATTTACCTTTGCCCCCGCTTCCAATAAGCAACTGGTACCTTAGCTCAGTTGGTAGAGCAATGGACTGAAAATCCATGTGTCCCTGGTTCGATTCCTGGAGGTACCACAAAGGTCTGATTCATTTGATTCAGGCCTTTTTTTATTTTACTTTTGTCAGGATTCCAATATCACCAAGTGCCCATGAGAGCTCTGCTGCAGTCATTTTGTTTTTCAATATTAGTTCTACCTTTTTTACCTTGGCTTCAATAAGTTTGTTCTCTCTGGAATTCACCAAAAATAGACTACTTTCACCAATATCCAGCTTCTGACTTTCAGCATTAAATAATGTCCTGTAATTGGAAAGGGTTTTATCAAAGAGTGATAATTGGTCGATGTTATTATCCAATTGGGCAAAGTATGATTTTATTTTATTTGTCAGTTCCAGATTCTTCAAATTTCGTTCATACTCTGCTTGGTTGATTTTTACATCTTGAAGTTGAAGATCACCACGTGCAGATCTTAGAAAAAGAGGAAAACCAAAATTTGCCTGCCACTTGTAATTTTGAGGAATGACCAATCCGCTATTTTCTCGATTTTCAAGAATGTCAAACTGAGTACCCAATAAACTGTATGAAAGCTTTAATTTGGGTTTTAATTTCTCTAATTTTAGCCTTCTTTCTACGCTCAAATCCGATAATTTATAATCATACAATTTTAATATAGGATTATCCTGAACACTAACTTGTATTTGATTTCTAAATTCATCAAATCCTGTTGTACCTATTACAATTGCATCCTGTGAAGGAGGCCTGACGGTTGAAGACAGATCAACCGGAATATCATTTTCTAACCACAAATAGTTTGACAACAGAAATCTTGCCTTTTGCAACTCAATATCTGCCTGATTTTGCTCAAGTTGTCTGTTTTGTAATTGGATTTGCGCTTCTATAGTATCGATTGCTGCAAAATCTCCCAGCAAAAAACTGGTTTTAACAAAATCAAATCTTGACTTGGCAACTTTAACTGCATCATCGAAAATTTCCTTTTGATAATAAGCTGTCGCCCACAGCCAATAGGTATTCCATGCATCAAATAAGAGTTCATTCATTCTTACCAGTTGCTGGTCGATTGTGTACTGTTGAAACAAAGCAGCTCTTTTAATAGCAGCTCTTCTGTCGTCCATCAAAAAGCCTTGCAAAGCCTGCCATGAAACACCTATGCTACCAAGCCCATTATCCGGGAGTATCTCCTGTTGATTTAAAAATTTTCCTTTGCTTAGAGCATAACCGCCTTTGAATTCGAGACCATACCATGAGGGAATAACCATCTCTGCATTCAGCAAAGCGTAATATTGTTTGTCCTGAAACTGTTTTGCGTCGGTTTCAGCAGAAATTACCGGATCAAATTGTCCCCTTGCAGACAAGATTCTGCCTCTTGCTTCCTTACCAATTAACAATATCTGCTTTGATACAGGATGAAATTTTTTGACAATCGATATGAATTCCTTTTCATTCAAAATCACCAGACTATCGTTCGTTTGACTAGAAACAAGGAATGAGGTAAGAAGAAAATAGAAAAAATAAAGGTATTTCATATTACAATATGCTGTGTTCCGGACTTATTTTGAATCCTTCTTTTTATCTTTTGTATTTGGTTTGCCGGAGATATCATTTTTATAATATTCTGGAGGAAACCCATTTAATTTTCTCCAAAGTTCATACCACAAAGGTACATTATTGAGCAACAGTATACCATTTGCACCTGATCCTGGTCTCAATGCCGTCGGCCATTTAACCTCGTTTTCTACCTCACTTATCAAAACCCTGTACTTTCCATTTTCATTTGCCACATTGTCAATAGCCACAACTTCCCCTGCAAAAGTACCATAAGATAAATTTGGCCAACCAGAGAATACCAAAGCCGGCCACCCATCAAACATAAACCTTGTTTTTTCGCCAATCTTCACCAAAGGCAAGTCAAAAGGTTCAATATACAATTCGACAGCCAATTGATAGTTTGCAGGCATAATTGTCAGGATTTCATCGCCCACTTTGACATTTTCTCCAATACCTGTAAAGTTGACTTTTGTTATATAACAATCCTGTGGCGCAGTGATATAATAAAATCCAGACCTAACAGAATACTTTGTATAATCTGAAGTCATTTTGGTCACATTTGCCTCTGCATCGTATTGTCCTGCAAGTGTACTAAACCGCTCAGATTGAGCCTTGGAAATTTTATCAGCATAATCATTCTCAATTGAGTTAATCTCTATTAGAGCATTGATGTATTCATTTTTTGAAGTGAGTAGTTTATTTTCACTTACTATCTTTTTTGATTTAGAATCCCTAAGCTTGACCTCCAATCTTTCGAAACTTGTCAATGGAGTCAAGCCCTGTTCAAACATCTTCTTTTGTCGGTCATATTGTTTCTGTGCTACTTCGAGATCAGTATTGGCAGCCAACAGATCAAGGCTATCAGACTGAACTTTTAAAAGGCTCTGTTTTACCTTGTTCCTGGCTTGCTCCCTTTTTAGTTTTAGGCTGGTGTTGAGGGCTGCAATTTGTTTGTCAAGTGCAATAGCTTTTGAAGCGTAAGAAGCTACTGCTGCCTCCTTTGATTTCACCTGCATTTGAGTTCTCTTGATCAGATCAGGGTCAAAATATTCGTCCTTTATTTCTGAGAGATAAACAATTGTATCTCCCTTTTTTACCAGTTGACCTTCCCTCACAAACCACTTTTCAATTCTACCTGGTATGGCAGCCTGCAATGTTTGTGGTCTTTGCTCAGGTAACAATGCATTGACCTTTCCGTTGGCTTTGATGTTTTGAGTCCATGGCAAAAACATCATCCCAACTGCCACTAAAAACAAAATCATAAGCCACCTCGCGAAAACCAAAGCCGGATTGACTTTAAGTATGGTTTTGTATGATGTGGTCTCTTTCACATTGACCAGGTGATCTATAGAGTTATCAGATATATTAAGCATACTAGAAAGATGATAATTAAAACAATTTATAAAAATCAGTCCTTTGGAATAAATGTGTTGAAACAATTGTGTTTGGCAATAAGGCTGCTGTCACCTTCATCAACAATTTGTCCTGCATCTAAAATCAAAACCCGATCGCAACGACTTGCAACTGATGGATCATTTGAAATAAACAGAATTGTCCAATTCTTGTCCTTAGACGTAAGGTAGTTTAAGATGGATTCCTTCTCATGATTCATAAGTTTTGAAAATGATTCCTCCAGAATAAGAAGTTGAGGCTCATTGATAATGCTTCGTGCCAAAGTAATTTTCTGGATAATGCTTCCGGGTAATCTGCCTCCTCGGGGTTCGAGCATGGTATCATAACCGTTGGAGAGTTGGTTTATAAAGGTATCTAAAAAAAGAAGCTCGGTCGTTTTGAGTACCTTTTGGAAATCAATATTTTCATGGCCCAATAAAATATTTTCCGTTATTGTCCCTTTGAATACATCTTCATGTGCAGAGTGGTCACCTATGTAGGTTCGATATTCATCAACATTCAGATTTTGAACCGGAACGTTGTTGATGTTAACTGAACCACTATAATCTTCATAAAGCCTGGTAATAATCTTGAGGAGTGTTGACTTCCCTGATCCGTTAAAACCGGAAATACAAACCTTCTCGCCCGGTTTGATTTCAAAACTTATGTCCTTGAGGCAAGGATTGTTGGTATTTGGGTAACAATAACTAAGGTTGTTGACTTTTAATTCGATACCATTGTTATTTCTGTTTACATCAGAAAAGGCAAGACCCCGCGAATTTTCTACGGGTATATCTGTTACGCTTCCTAATTTTTCAATCGCAGTTAACAGGTCATAAACAACCTCCATGCTTGAAATGAGTTTTTCAGCAGCATTGA
>JAEUUM010000245.1 GCA_016787375.1 Saprospiraceae bacterium | reverse complement strand
GGACTCGGAGTATCATTGGGAGTCAGGGCCGGTGGATTGATAAATTTTGCGATACTTGCCATGATGCTTGGTTTAAACTATTTGTCTCAATATGGCATTTCGGGTATATTTAATCAGAGTAAGAATTTAATCTTATATCTGAAGGCATTCCTTATTCCGTCTCTTATTGGATATGCCATTGCTCTTTTATTTTGGCCTTTTGCAATGCAAAGTCCCATAAAAAATGTTTTAAAATCCTTAAGCGAACTTTCAGATTATGGCGTAAATATCAGACTTTTGTTCAACGGTGAGATGGTTTTTGCCCAATCATTACCTACGGATTATCTTCCACGTTGGGTATTGGTAACGGTACCTGTTATCATTCTTTTGGGGTGGATTTTGCATTTGATATTCATCTCAAAAATCTGGAAAAAATATAATCCTTCCGGTCTGTTTTTAGTTAGTTTTTCGTTTTTGTTTCCTTTTTTGTACGTAATTTATAAAGGATCGACCGTTTATGATGGATGGCGACACATGCTCTTTCCTTATACAGCAGGCGTGGTATTCTCTGCCCTATCCATTGGTTATTTAGTAGATAAATTTGGTTCAAAGCCTGCAATCCGCAATTCCATGCTTGGAGTTTGTGGTCTGCTACTGCTAAGCCCTTCAATTTTCATTATCAAAAATCCTGCTTACCCTTATGTTTATTTCAATGAACTGGTGGGTGGAATCTCCGGAGCTGACGGTAAGTGGGAAAATGATTATTGGGGAACTTCAGTGAAACAAGGTGTTGAATACCTTGAAAACCAAGGAATACTAAAGGAAGGAATGACGGATACCATTACTCTTGCTTCGAATTTCTACTATCAACTTGAAAAATATGTAAAACCAAAATATAAAGATCATGTAAAGGTGGTCTATGTAAAATATCGTCAACGCTATGATCAAACATGGGATTATGGATTATTTGTAAATCGATTCATGGATGCAAGCTATCTTCAAAAGAAAAGCTTTCCTCCTACCAACACCATTCATTCCATTACTGCAAATGGGGTACCGCTATTAGCAATCCTCCGCGATACCAGCAAATATGCCGCTAAAGGTATGGCCGCAATAAAGTCACAAAACTGGCCTGAAGCAATTACTCAACTTGAAAAGGCAATTTCAGAGGATCCGAAAAATGAAGTTGCACTATCAGGGATCGCTAATGCTTATTTGGTAACTAATCAGCCGGAAAAAGTAAAAAATGCTGTTGATAAATGCCTTGAAATTGACCCTGACAATACAGGTGCTTGGAACTTCTTAGGTATGTACTATCTCAATTTAAAAGATTTGAATAAGTCTGCTGATGCATTCAATAAAGCTATTTCAATATCCTCAAATAACAGCATTGGCTATTATTACCTTGCAATCATTGAGCAGCAGAAAGGCAATTTACAAGCTGCAGTTGATCAGGCAGTCAAATCAATTGAAACCAATCAAATGTTTGCTGCCGGATATCAATTGCTGGCCTCTTTGTATCAACAAGCAGGTGACAACGAAAAAGCAGCTCAAATTATGAACATGATGCCAAAAGGCGCTAAATAACAAAGCATGAAAGATAAATTGGCAACCTTACACTCCAAAATAAGAGAATCAAAATTGGGAGGTGGTGCAGACAGAATCAGAAAACAACATGAAAAAGGCAAGCTAACAGCCAGAGAGCGAGTTGAATATCTTTTAGATCATGATTCATTTGAAGAAATTGATGCCCTGGTTACACACAGGAATACCGATTTTGGTATGGAGCAGCAAAAGTTTCTGGGTGATGGTGTAATAACAGGTTATGGTACGATAAACAGACGGTTGGTTTTCGTATTTTCTCAGGATTTTACTGTTTTTGGTGGTTCACTTTCGGAGACACACGCTGAAAAAATTTGTAAAATAATGGATCTTGCCATACAAAATGGAGCACCGGTTATTGGGTTGAATGATTCGGGAGGTGCCCGTATTCAAGAAGGTGTAAACTCTTTGGGCGGTTATGCTGACATATTTTACAGAAACACACTTGCTTCCGGAGTTATTCCACAAATCTCTGCAATCATGGGTCCGTGCGCAGGAGGGGCGGTTTATTCACCTGCTATAACTGATTTTATTTTTATGGTTGAAAACACCTCTTACATGTTTGTAACAGGGCCAAATGTTGTCAAAACCGTCACGAATGAAGAAGTAAGCTCTGAAGAGCTGGGTGGAGCAAGTGCCCATAGCACCAAATCCGGTGTCACTCATTTTACAGCTGCGAATGACATTGATTGTTTGATGAAAATAAGAAGACTACTGCAATATATTCCGCAAAATTGTGAAGACAAATCTCCAAGAATCGAAGTAGACCTCGAAACAGAAACAAGACCAAAATTAAATGATCTTATACCCCTTGAACCTAATCAGCCATATGACATGTGCGACGTAATCAATGAGTTGGTTGATGAGGCTACATTCATGGAAGTGCATGAAAATTATGCTGAAAATATAGTTGTGGGCTTTGCTCATCTCGCAGGCCGCAGTATAGGAATTGTGGCAAACCAGCCAATATCTCTTGCCGGTGTTCTGGATGTAGAGTCCTCAAAAAAGGCTGCCAGGTTTGTCAGATTTTGTGATAGTTTCAATATCCCTTTATTAGTCCTGGTAGATGTACCTGGATTCTTGCCGGGAACAGATCAGGAATGGCATGGTATCATAACGAATGGAGCCAAATTGTTGTATGCATTTTGCGAGGCCACTGTGCCGAGGGTTACACTTATAACACGGAAGGCATACGGTGGCGCTTACGATGTCATGAACTCCAAACATATTGGTGCAGACATGAATTTTGCATGGCCTACAGCTGAGATTGCAGTAATGGGTGCAAAAGGCGCAACTGAAATCATCTTTAAAAAAGAAATCGATGAATCCAGTGACCCAACTGGCAAGTTGAAAGAAAAGGAAAATGAGTACATAGAGAAATTCGCAAATCCTTACCTAGCAGCAAATCGCGGATTCATTGATGAAGTAATCGAACCTGCTGTCTCAAGAAGAAAACTAATTAAAGCTTTTTCTATGTTGGAGAATAAAGCCGTTTCTCTTCCTAAAAAGAAGCATGGCAACATTCCATTATAATTAATTCAAATACCTGCACCACCCATAATTACCAATCAGTTTTCATAATTATCAAAAGCCCTCGAACCAAATTAAGTCCGAGGGCTTTTAATTTTATTTAAAATACTTTACTAGTTAACTTTAGGCACAAAAATGCTTTGATGTCCGTCGGCGAACCTAACCAACAACACATACATTCCCGGCACCCAAGCTACGGTATTGATAGAAGTTGAAGTGCTGTTCACAATTTCTTTTCTCATTAATTGTCCCAGATAGTTGAAAATCTGAACATCAATTATTACCTTTTCAGAAACCCCTGAGGTCAAAATAAGCTCTTGGTCTTCAAAATGGTATTTGATCTTATTGTTTTCATCTTTTGGTTCTGCAGTTGCAGTAACACAATCAACGTAGCCAATATTTTGGTAATCATTCGCAAATGAAAATTCATTATCCACTACCATGTATTCGTATTGAGTAAAGAAATCTGCTATAAAAGGACCAATAGTAACCGGATTTTGAGAATAATCAAAGGTTCCATAATTGTTTCCATTACCCATAATCCTATAACCTTTTGAACCGGTAGATGAGTGGTTAAAACCAATTTGTACTTCAAATGCTCCATCCACACAACTCACAACAGTAGCCTGAAGATCATAAATATTAGCAAGCATACCGCCACATTTAGGCGATTTATACTCCTTCGTTTTGCAGCAACTCTCCATTTCATTATCGCATACTTTCAACCAATCATTATTATTGCCGGATTGAGGGAAATTTGAAATTGAAAGTGGCAGAGCTGAGTAATTGTAGGTCCCAAAGTACTTACCATTCGCGAATAATTTGAATGATGGACTTCCTGGGTTTTGAACTTTAAAGTCAATCCAGATATTGTATGTTGAATCAGAAGTACAGTCACCCAAATCAATTACCAAATCATATATTTCACATGTTTGTTTATCACAATCAGGAGCTTCAAATTCCTTTGATACCGAGCATCCTTCATTATCATTATCGCTAACTTTTACAACGTCTTTCGGATTTCCACTTGCAGGAAAATTGTTAATGGTTACAGGAAGTTGGCTGTATAGATAATAGCCAATCGCTTTGCCATTAGCAAACAGATCAAAACCATTTCCTTTTGTAAACTTATGTTTGAAATTAATTTTGATTTTATAAGTTGAGTCTGAAGTACAATCATAAGTTAACACAACCAAATCATAAAGACTGCAATCACCAGAACCACATTGCTTCGTTTCAAACTCTTTTTCTTTACAACATTTTTCTATTTCATGATCACAAATTTTTATCCAATCAACGTTGCCACCAGACTTAGGGAAATTATTGATTGTAAGAGGAAGTTGAGAGTATAAATATGTGCCAAAAAACTTACCATTTACTTTTAAATCAAATTTATCACTACCCGGATTTTGGTGATTGAAATTAATGGTAAGAACATACGTGCTGTCAGAAGTGCAGTCACCTTTAACAACTGAGATATCAAATATGCTGCAATCTCCGCCTGAGCCACAAGCCTGGGTTGCAAATTCGAGTTCTTTTACGCAATTTTCATACTCATGATCATTTATTCTAATCCAGTCCGCGTTACCACCAGACTTAGGGAAATTATTGATTGTGAGAGGAAGTTGAGAGTATAAATATGTGCCAAAGAATTTTCCATTCGCTTTAAGGTCAAACGTAGCACTACCTGCACCGGAATGCTTGAAGTTGATGGTCAAAACATAGGTGCTATCAGAAGTACAATCACCTTTTACGACAGTCAAGTCATATATATTGCAATCACCATTTCCAGTACCACACGATAATCCTTGAAATTCTTTTATTTTACAGCAATCCTCGAATTCTGCATCACAAATCTTGATCACGTCTCCGGCAGATCCATTTTGCGGTATATTGGTTAAGGTCAATGGTAAAGCTGAAAATGGATAAGTTCCGAGATATTTTGAATTAATCCAAACTTTAAAACCGGCGGCAGATACATTCTCATAAATGAAGTTAATCCATGCTGAATAAGTTGAGTCGCTCGTGCACTCGATGTTATTCACTCCTATTTCATAAATGTTACAATTATTCGTCGGACAACTTAATCCCTCAAATGTTTTTGAATGACAACATGAAGGTATGGTATCAGGTGCACAAACCATTATTGTATCAATTTTACTTCCACCCTCAGGGAATGAAGAAATTATTACCGGCAGGTTTTTAAGTTTGTAATTTCCAAGAAAAGATCCATTTCCGTAAACATTAAAACTAGAGTCGGGGTAATCATTATATTTGAAATTCAGTTTGATAGCATAGGTTTCATTGCCTGTGCACTCAAGTGGCGTGACAACAAAATCAAAAATATCGCAAATGTCATCACAATCAACAATTCCAATATCTATGGCTTTTTTACAAGCACCAAACTCATTATCTTTTACTAAAAATTCCCATTTTTTTGTTTTACTTCCAGTAAATGGACCTAAAACAATTGGTAAATTATCGTAATCAAAACTGCCATAGACAATTCCATTTCCTAATATTGAGAACCCATTATTCCCTTCATTTTGATGATTAAAATTAATGGTAACATAAAAAACTCCATTCGTATCACAATCACCGGCCACTGCTGACAGATCTGTAATAATACAATCTCCCCCACCTTGGTTTCCGCATTTCAGTCCTTCAAATTCAATAGCTTTAAAGCAATCTCCCTTTTGGGCGTCAATAACTTTGATTACATAATTGGCTTTATTAGATACCAGTAAGTTAGAGATGGTCAAAGGCAATTGATTGTATTGATATATTCCAAACAACACACCATTGTAGTATAATTTGAACCCTTCATTACCTTCATTCTGATGGTAAAAATTAATGCTTGCAGAGTACGTTGAATCAGAAGTACAAGCAAGATTGGTCACGGACAAGTCATAAATGCTACAAACAGGGCACTGAACAGGTCCAAACTCTTTGAAGTTTTGGCAATCTGCTTTTTGTTTGTCTTTTACAACTACCTCATAAGTAGCTGTGCCGTTTCCTACAAAAGGACCAACCGTAACAGGCAATGCACTATACTGAAAAGAACCGTAATTATTGCCGTTACCTGAAACAGAGAACCCTTCGTTGCCAACATTTTCGTATGTAAAATTGATTTTGACGTAGTACTTTCCATTAGAGCCACATGGAAGAACCTCAACATTTATTGGGCCGATTGCACAAGGCTGACCAAAAGCGAATGCCGAGAAAAACAAAATAATAACAGATTGAAAAAATTTGTTCATAGTGTATATGATTTAATGTGTAAAGTTACATATATGATGCCTCTTTGTTTAATTTCGTTGCAGAATTCTAATTTTAATACTATTAACTTGATGAAATCAATCGTTTTAAATGAAACAGGATTATCAATACAAGACTGCGAATTACCTTTCGTTGGTGTTGATCAATCGAAAGTTGAGATATCTTGTGCATCCTTGAATCACCGGGATTTGTGGATAACAAAAGGCCAGTATGCCGGCATCAAATATCCGATTATTTTAGGTTCTGACGCATCAGGCTACCTTAACGACCAAAAAGTTTTGATTAACCCAAGCACCAACTGGTTCAATGATCCAATTGGTCAACCCAAGGATTATGAAATAATTGGGCTGCCAAGAGATGGAACGTTGAGGCAAGAAGGTATTTTCAACAATAATTTAATACACTCAATACCTGAGCATTTAACCATGGAAGAAGCTTCTGCCCTTCCACTCGCCGGATTAACCGCATACAGGGTTTTGATTTCAAGATGCAAAGTAAAATCAGGTGACAAAGTTCTGGTAACAGGAATTGGTGGCGGTGTTGCTTTGTTTGCAGCGCAATTTGCAATAGCACTCGGAGCAGAAGTTTGGGTGACTTCAGGCGATGATTCAAAAATCCAAAAATCTCTGGAGTTAGGCGTTAAAGGAGGAATAAACTATAAGATTGAAAATTGGCACAAACAACTAAATCTGCAGGCCGGTGGTTTTGATGTAATCATTGACGGAGCCGCGGGACAAGGTTTTTCTCACCTTCTCTCTTTGGCAAATGCAGGAGCTAATATTGGTATTTATGGAGGTACCACAGGTAAAATTGAGGGCCTTTCTCCTCAAATACTTTTCTGGAAACAACTCAATATTCATGGCAGCACCATGGGAAATCATACTGAATTCAGCCAAATGTTAAAATTGGTTTCAGATTTTAAAATAAGACCTGTAATTGATTCAATTTACCATCTTAATGACTTTCAAAAAGCGTTTGACAGAATGGATTCAGGAAAACAATTTGGAAAAATCATCATTTCACTAAAATGACACGGATTGGAATCATGTCTGATACTCATGGTGTATTGAATGATGCGGTATTCAAAAATTTTGAGCAATGTGATGAAATATGGCATGCCGGAGATATCGGAGATATTCAGACTTTTGATAAACTAAATGAATTCAAACCTCTGAGAATTGTTTTCGGAAACATTGATGGTCACGAACTAAGACGGGTATGCAAAGAAGATTTGGTATTTGAGATAGAAGAACACAAAATTTACATGACTCATATTGGGGGTTATCCGGGTAAATATAATTACAGAGCTGCTTCAGTTATCAGAGAAGTCAGTCCTGACATTTTTATTTGTGGTCATTCGCACATATTAAAAATTATGCCTGACCCAAAAAACAACCTCTTACACATTAATCCGGGCGCTGCCGGAAATACTGGATTTCACAAAGTAAAAACTTTGGTAAGATTAAGCCTGGAACCCGGGAAAATATTTGATGTAGAGGTCATTGAGTTTAAATAATTCGTACAAACAAACATGAAGGGATTTTATGTTTGTTCTTTTAACCCTTCTCCCTTAATGGTAAAAACCCTCTGAGGATATGGAATATGTATACCATTTTCATTGAATTTTCGGTTTATTGCTTTATTGATGTTGCTTTTTAATTTCCCTTGACGATGCATGAGAGAGCTT
>JAEUUM010000540.1 GCA_016787375.1 Saprospiraceae bacterium | reverse complement strand
CATAAATAAAAACACCTGAACTGGCAGTGAATACTCCATTGGGATTTCTTCTCCCGGAAAATGTACAAACCACTTTCCCATCATTAAGCACTTCAATGGATGCCGGATGCCCCTCCGTTCTTGGTGGATTTGGCAGTTTCGACCAGGTTGAAGCGGAAAGCTGGTTGAGGTTATCTGTTTTATAAATACCACCTTGTTGTGAACCTTGCGTGCCACCAAAATGGATTACAGAAGCATACATAGTCCCGGGCTTGTTATGATCAATAGCCAGCCAAAAGACAGGGTGGTTAAATGAATGAAGCGTTGACCAACTCGCACCATTATCATTTGAGAAAACAATTTTACCATTGGCATCATTTGCATCCAGCTTAGAATCCTGCAATCTGGTGCTCTGATACATATCATGAATATTAGAACAAGCTCCAAACATGGTTCCATCATCAGCTTTTACCATCCTGTATAAGGAATTAACTGAAAATCCACTGTATTGAAATCCCCAACTTTCACCAGAATCAATACTTCTTATACCACCAATATCGCTGTAACATCCCATCATGGCATTGGAATTTTGCCAAAACACTTGCCAACAAGAAGTATTCTCGAGCCCTATAGTGTGATAGGCTGCATTTTTTGGTGTTTGCATAGCAGCAGGATGTTCATCTTTGGAATCAACATATGCTTGTTTCCAATTTTCACCACCATCACTGGTTAGCTGAATGTTGCTGTAATTACCAAATATGACCTTGTCGGAATTGTTAGGAGCAACTGATATCCCAAAACAATTCTCACTCCAACTCCAGTTTTTATCACCATTATAACCCTCCCATCCGGTTACAATATTTGCGTTGTTAGTCGAATTGAATTTTTTAACCCAAGACTGACCACCATTTGAAGACTTTAAAACCAGAGGGGCTCCAAGTGCAAGATCATGGCCTCCCAAATAAATATTCTGTACATCATTTGTTGCCATCCCAACATACATAATAAAGTCATTGCTAAAATCTATTCCAGAAGATGAGTTAACCCAGGTACCATTTGCATCATTCATAGTATAAACGCCTTTGGCAAAATCATAATAATCCCAAGGCATGAGCCCATTATAAACATCCGAACTTGCTGCTGTAATGCACGCAAATCTGGTTGTACCTCCTTGTTTTGCACCAGCAAAATTCCATATCAATTGACCGGCTGGAATTCCCGAAGTAGTCATAACTGAAAATGTTGTACCACCATTGGATGAAAATAACAATCCTTCGTTGGTGCCTATAAATATGTTGTTTCCATCCCAGAAAACACCACCCATAATGAGTCCGGCACCATTGTTTATGGTGTGTTTGACTAAAGAAAAATTAGCTCCTCCATCATTTGAGAAGAGTATATCACCGTATGCTCCAATTATAAGCTGATTTGGATTATTGAAATTTGCTTTTAGCGTATAAATGTTACCATAGGTATTTAAATTGTAGGAATTTATCTGACTCCAGGTAATTCCTCCATCAGTTGTTTTAACCGGATATCCCTCATTTCCATCGTTGAATGTACAATAAGCTATGTCAGGGTTATTTGTAAATTCATATGTAGATGTATTGAATACCTGTAGTTTTTGGAAATCTACCTGTGAGTATGATTTACCAAAATCTTTGCTGTGGAACAATGTGCTTAAGTCACAACTAACATAGTATTCATCTTCATTTACAGGATTGATGGTCGGAAAAAAAAGTGCCCCACCGCCTCCAATGCCTCTTGGAGAAAAACTTAAAGGTTGTGCAAAGCCAAAATTGTTAAAGTAAATCAGTATTAATATAACACAAAATCTTGTTTTCATGATCTCTTATTAAGAAAGGAATTAATTTAATACTAAATAAAGATAGCAATTTTAATTAAAACGTTGTCTGAATATTCCAATCCAACAAGCTAAATAAATACCCAACAATTGATCCTCCAAAAAGTATCCAAATACTATTTTTTTTTGAATTGAACATCTTTGGTAACAGACTTAGTAACGCAATAGTAGTTGTCCTACCACCAAAACAAAAAAAGAATGGTAAGAAATACTATCAAGT
Source organism: Saprospiraceae bacterium (assembly GCA_016787375.1). Classification (GTDB taxonomy): domain Bacteria; phylum Bacteroidota; class Bacteroidia; order Chitinophagales; family Saprospiraceae; genus JAEUUM01. The sequence continues at coordinate 4,068 of JAEUUM010000540.1, read as the reverse complement.
TTGCAGCAACATAAAAATTCGAGGAAAAGGTCCTCAACTTTATGTATTTCCTGATAAAAGGAATCAATTCTTTGTGATCAAGTTTATCAACCAGGTAGTAACCATTTTCAATCAGTTCATTGTACTTGATTTCCATATTTGGTATTTGACTCTAAATTGTATTGAAGATTATTCAAAATTCCTTAATTCCAATTACACACATGAATGATGGTTCAATTTTCGTCAGTTCAATCTTTGTAGGGAAAGAGTATTTTAAAAATGTCATAAATACTTTTGTGAAGAATGGTTGCATGGTTCTCTTTTGGTAAAGGTAAAAAATGAATTCCCAGATTTTTTATACCGGATTGTCTCAACGTTTTGACTAGTTTAGAAGCATCGCCTTCCATAATTTTACCTTCAGAACCTACAGATACAAACACTTCGATATTATCCTTGCCTAAGTTCTTTATCAAAGATGGTGCCTGTGACAATAATGACTCATTATCCCACCACAGACTGGGACTAATTATAAGATAATGAGAGAAAAGGTACGGTTTTTTTAGTAAAATTTCGGTCGCAAGTAACCCGCCAAGGGACTGACCAATAATGTATTTCTCGTTATTGGTATGATAAGTTGTCTGAATGAAAGGCTGCAATTCCTGTTCAATAAAATCTATAAACTTCATCGAGCCACCAGTGGTTGGATACTTTTCCTTCAGTTCTTTTAGATCTGTGTGAAATGTAAAATCTCTTTTTCGATCAATGTTGGCAATTCCTACCAATAGGCAATCAGGCATCTTCATCTGCATTCTAAAAAACTGAATCAGACCAGCAATATGAAGGAAGTCTTCATTGATGGTACCATCAAGCAAATAAATTACAGGATATGATTTTTGCTTGTTATAATTATCAGGAAGATACAAGTTCAAGGTGCGGGTTTCACCCAATATTTTGGATTGAATTTCAGTGACTACGCCAATACAAAGTGGATTAATGATATTACCGGATTGTGCATTCGATAGCTTAATGATCGTAAAATTTAATAAAATAAAGTAACATATTTTCTTCATCAGAAGTATTTTTTTTAGTGAAAGTAAAGCATTAAAGCATACTAAAATTTAATTTTGAAATGGTGCCAGAGGATTTGTAAATTTGTTTAAAACTTGACGAATAAAATCTCAAAATTAAAATTATCTGGATTTGATTTGATAAATAATTCCTTGCAAAAATTATTTCCAATGAGAAAATTTCAACTTCATAGCATTACTGCAAAAATATAAAACAGGCTTAAAATAAATTTTTTGAATTAATGGTAAATGTACTAACTTGCAATCAATTAAAACATTTTACTATGACACAGTCAAGAAAAGCTCAAAACATCCAGAGAAAAGATCAAAGAGATTCAAAAAAATTCTTCACCGTTTTGATTATCATCGTTGTGCTATTGATGTTATTGGGTTACATGTTTTTTACAAATAAATAGGTCATTTATTAAATCTCCACGAAACAGAAATATCGGAGTTTAACATACTATTATGACCTGAATGGAAGAAAATTCCTTTATAACTACAATTGGTTATTTCCCTCCTATTGAGTTCTTTGTAAGGGCCTCTCAAAACATCACTTGGTTAATTGAGTCGCATGAAACCTATCAGAAAGGAGGTATTCGCAACAGGTGTTCAGTAATGAGTTCTCATGGAATTGCCACATTGAGTGTGCCATTGGAACAAGGTAAAAACAATGGCCTACCAATAAAACTGGTTAAAATTGCGAATACACAAAATTGGCAAAAATTGCATTGGAATACACTTACTACCAACTACGGAAAATCAGCTTTTTTTATTCACTATGAGCCCTACCTTTCACAGTTTTATTCAAAAAAGTATGAATATCTGTTCGACCTCTGTATTGAAAGTATCCAACTTTTGATAAAACTCATGAAGATTGATGTTCAGTTAAATTTCACTGAAAAGTTTTTTAAAGATTATTCTGATGACAAAATTGAAGACTTGCGGAGCAAAAATATGGTACACCACACCACAAAAATTGATCATTTGACTTATCCACAGGTGTTTCAAGACAGGTTGTCGTGGGTTGAAAACTTGTCGGCTTTGGATTTATTATTTTGTATGGGACCTGAAAGCAAAAAAATATTGGAAAAAAGTAAAATTTTGTATCTTTGACTTTAATGGACTCGATAAAGTTGTTGATTGAAAATGTAGTGTTTATCAAGCCCAAATTCTGAAAAAATGATTTTTGAACCATAAAACTAACCATCATGACCAGAATTTTTTGTGTCTTTTTAAACCTGACGCTCTTTTTCAGCCTTTCGGGCCAAAATAAACCCTACCCTGTGATAAAATTGAAATACCCTAAAACCAAAACTGTCTCTCAAGTTGATGATTATCACGGCACCAAAGTCTCTGACCCATACCGTTGGCTCGAAGATGACAAAGCACCGGAAGTCGAAAAATGGGTAGAAGAAGAAAACGCAGTAACTTCAGGTTATTTTCAAAAAGTACCATTTAGAGATAAAATCGTTTCAAGATACCAGGAGTTGTTTAATTACGTAAAATTATCTTCACCACTCAAAATTGGTAATCGATTTTTATTTGCTAAAAATGATGGCTTGCAAAATCAAGCAGTTATCTATATTCAAGATGGTGATAAAGGTACTCCAAAAGTGCTTTTAGATCCTAATCAACTTTCAAAAGATGGAACAGAAGCAGTTACATTAATGGAATATTCAAAGTCAAAAAGGTATATTGCCTATACAAAATCTGCCTCCGGTTCAGATTGGTCAGAAATCAGAGTATTGGACCTTGAGACTAAAAAAGAACTTCCTGATGTAATCAAATGGGTAAAATTCAGTAACGCCTCATGGCAGGGTGATGGTTTTTACTACAGCCGTTTCCCTGAGCCGAAAGGTGGTGGAGAAATGTCAGATGCAAACAAATTTCACTCGATTTACTACCATAAATTGGGTGACCCTCAGTCTGCTGATGTAAAAATATTTGGTAACGATACGGATCCCCTTATCAATCATTACTGCTCAGTTACAGAAGACGAGAGATTCCTGGCAGTTTATGCAGCAGCAGGAACAGATGGTTTCGAAACATACTTTAAGGATTTAAAAAATCCGGATGCGAAATTTGTTAAGTTGTTTAGCGGATTTGAAAATAAAAGCACAATTGTTGATAACAATGACGACTTTTTTTTGGTGCATACCAATATAGATGCCCCTAATTATAAATTAATCCAAATAGATCCTGCATATCCCGATAAAAAAAGTTGGGCTACGATAATTCCCCAATCAAAAGATGTTCTTGAGAGCGTAACCACAGGTGGAGGTAAACTTTTTGCAATTTATCTTCAAAATGCAACCAATAAAATTATTTACTACGACCGTCAAGGCTATAGCCCCACCGAACTCAAACTACCTGAATTAGGAACTGCCACCGGATTTAGTGGAAATAAAGATGACTCTGATGTCTATTATACTTTTTCGTCTTTTCTTTATCCTCCAACAATTTTCAAATTCAACATTTCGACAGGCAAATCAGAGCCCTATTTTCAAACAGAACTTAAGTTTAATCCGAAGGATTATGTTTCTAAACAGGTATTCTTCAATAGTAAGGGTGGAAAAAAAGTTTCTATGTTTATTGTGCATAAGAAGAGTCTAAAACTAGATGGCACGAATCCTTGTTTGCTTTATGGGTATGGGGGCTTTAACATTTCACAACAACCGAATTATAGTCCATCAAGAATGTTGCTACTGGAAAATGGAGGAATATTTGCGTTGCCCAATATACGTGGTGGTGGTGAATATGGTGAGGCTTGGCACAAAGCAGGTATGCTAGAAAAGAAACAACAAGTATTTGATGATTTCATTGCAGCTGCAGAATATCTTATTGCAAGAAAATATACTAGTTCTGCTAAATTGGGTATTGCGGGTGGCTCAAACGGTGGTTTATTGGTTGGAGCATGCATGGTTCAACGCCCTGAATTATTTGCGGTGGCACTTCCTGCTGTAGGTGTAATGGATATGCTAAGATTTCATAAGTTTACAATTGGTTGGGCATGGGTACC
>JAEUUM010000524.1 GCA_016787375.1 Saprospiraceae bacterium | reverse complement strand
TGCCTTACCTGTTGCTGTACCTTAGCCTCCAGTTTTTTGATATTTTCAGGAATATTTGTATTATGGGTCAATGAAGTTCTTTTAATGGAAAGGTATAATTGGTTGTTCTTATCTCTTTCCATTAACTGCAATGCCTGAGTTGCGTAGGTTTTATTTTTTGGATGCTCATTATTCAGATAATAGCAAAGTTCTAAACCTTGTGCAATCAAACGATATTCGGTTTTATACTGACTGATATTTATACTTCCACTTAAACCCACACTTTGCTTTAAGTTTCTAATTTCCAATCTGCGCTTTATGAGATTGAGCATATTTTGAGCAGCAACCGTGTCTTTTCGAATTCGGTTGATATTATTTAAAATACCATTGGTGATGCGAAAAATACTTTCGAGATTAGATTTATTGATGAGGTCTGAAAGCGAAACGGATTTTAGAATATCAATTTGGTTTTTACGCAGCAACGAAATGGCTCTGGTTCCAAGTTCTTGGGTTGCATTTTCTGCTGACTGCAACTCAAGGTCCAAAAGATTGTTCTCTAACTGAACAAATGGGTCTTTTAAGAGATCTGCAGAAATGATTTCTTTGTATTTCTGCAAATATTGTCTTGCCAATGAAAATTCACCCAAAGACATCGCTGATTCGTACATCATGAAAACACAATTTTCTACAGCATAGTTAATTTCTACATCTTTTATCTTTGGATCAAAAGGATTGATAACAGATTGAAATTTTTGAAGGGCACTTTTATACTTACCTTCCTGATAATCAGTGATGGCGTCAATTAAAGCCAAAAAATTACTGTGAAATGGCTTGAATTCAGGATGCTTGTCCAATAATGCACGAGATTGTTTTATACATTCCCTGGCAGATGAAAAGTCATTGGTTGGGATATAAACATGATCCAATAATTGATTGTTTCCGAACAAAATGGCCTCAGTTTTTTGGTAATCAGTAGGGTAAGGTAGTTTGTTTGAATATTCGAGCAAAGACCTTATTGTTTCAAAATCTTCATAAGTGTATAAAAGTGATGTGTACTTCTCGATAATAGAACTTTCAAGATAGGTATCCTTCTCCTTTATCTTTTTGGTTAATGCCAAAGCAGTCTGGTAATATTTATCTGCCAAAAGGTAATTGAATGTTTTAGCATAAGCAAAGGCAAGCTCCCGGTAGGTAATGATTGTGGTTTTTAGGTCAAAAACTTTGCTGTTTTTTTTGAAAATCAAAGCGACTTTTAGTGAATTTATGGCACGGTTATACTTTTTTTCAAGCATGCAAATTTGACCATAATTGTGAAAAATTTTACCTAAATCAAGTGCCGAACCTCCATATCGTTTTACCCATGAAAACTGCTTTTTGAGAGTCTTGTTAACTGCTTGCATTTGCCCCTCATTGCCGAAGGAGGCTACGAGTTTTGTAAAAACAGGGTGTAGATATATTCCCCACTCATCCGGATTTTTAAAACAACTATTCAATAATTTTGAAAGCTCAGAATTGTTAAGAGTGTACATTCCGACTGACATGAGGGAATCAGCCCTTAATAATGCTTTGCCAAGCAATTGTTTTTTACTTTCATCAAGCTTTGGAGAATTAACAATTTTTGCCGTTAAGTTTTCTGAAAAACTGCATAACAAAACATGTAATACAATTATATTTAATAAGTTTTTCATTTTTACAGAATATTTGAGACATTAAAAATCATTAAAATGAATTGTTTTAACAAATTATTTAGGTACTTTTTGCTGATTTATATAACCGGTTTTTTCGGTACCGTTTTTGCACAAAATTATAATTCGGGTTTTGTAAATATTGATTTCATTGATTCTTCTCGCAATAATCGGGTAGTCAATTGCCGTATTCATTACCCTTCTGTAACCGGTGGACAAGACTCTCCTTTGGCTGAAGGCAAATTTCCGGCGGTGTCTGTTGGACATGGTTTTTTGATGAATATAGCTTCATATTACCACATAGGTGATACATTATCTTCAAGAGGATTTATTGTAATTTTAGTAAATACAGAAGGAAGTTTTACACCCAGTCATGAAAATTTTGGAAAAGATCTTTCGTTTGTTCTGAAAGCTATGGACCTGGAAAACAGCAAATCTGGTTCTTTATTTTATAATCATTTTTCGGGATTAAAAGGCATTGTTGGGCATTCAATGGGTGGTGGTGCAACATTTCTGGCAGCAGGAAATGATCCGGGGATCGAATGTGTAGTTG
>JAEUUM010000507.1 GCA_016787375.1 Saprospiraceae bacterium | reverse complement strand
TTCGCACTTCTTGAATATTTTATCCGAAACAAAGAAAAAGTAGTTACAAAAAATGAAATAATAGAATATGTGTGGGATATAAACTTTGAGACTGGCACCAATCTTGTTGAAGTGTACGTAAACTACTTGCGAAACAAAATTGACAAACCATTTGAACACAAACTAATTCACACACGTTTCGGTGTTGGTTATATATTTCAAAAAGATCAAGTCTCATAATGCAAATAAGGTCTAAATTGACGCTTCAGTTTATACTGATCGTTGCAGTAATCCTTCAAATTTCACTGTTTTTTATTTATTTCAAGTTCAAGAAACATCTCGAAGATGAGTTTTACGATGGTTTGAAGTCAAAAGCATTCATGACCGCAGAAATGCTTGTAAATCTCAAGGATGTCGAGCCGAATCAGGAACCGTTGACCAAGGATAGCAGTGGTATACAACTTCAATCCAAAGAAAATTTTTTGATTTTTAACAACGCTAATCAGATAATTTTTGAATTTAACCAATTGAATGAAGTTGAAATTTCCAATCAAACTTTAGAACTAATAAAAAAAGGTGGCGAATATAGATTTGAGCATGGGAAATTTAAAGCGATAGGCATTTTTTACAAAAATAAATATCAAAAAGATTATACCATCATTTCCGAAGCAATTTTCAACTCAACTGACCTTGAAAATTTGAGGAACATCATCATTATAGATTTTTTCCTGATCATAATTATCCTTTCTGCCTCCGGCTGGTTCTTTGCAGGCCAAGCCTTAAAACCTGTAACCAATATCATGAACCAGATAGATAAAATCTTGCCTTCTGATCTAAGTGAACGGCTAAAAACCTCTGGCAACAAAGATGAACTTTCGAGGTTAACAAATACATTTAACAATCTGCTTGACAGAATTGAATATACATTTAATCTCCAAAAGAGTTTTCTATCAAATATCTCTCATGAATTAAAAAACCCCCTCACAGTAATAACTTCACAATTGGAGGTCTTACTGGCAAAAGAGCGTTCAAATGAGGATTATAAAAAAACATTGTCTTCCGTTTTGCAGGATGTCAAAGACTTGAGTGTAGTAACGGAACAATTGATGCAGCTTGCAAGAATTAAGAACAATTTCAACCAAATAAAATTCGAAAAAATTCGAATTGACGAATTGATTTGGGATAGTAGAGATACATTATTGAAAAATAACCCTCAATATAAGGTCAATGTAGATTATGAAAAAATACCACTTGACTCTGAAAAGTTATACATTTTTGCAAATGAGCAGTTACTAAAAACTGCATTGATGAACATTTTTGACAATGGATGCAAATTCTCTGATGATTTTCAACTTCTTGTAAAACTATCTTCCGAAAATGATAAACTTCTTAAGATTGAAATCATCGATAATGGACCTGGAATAGCTGATGATGAAAAAAACATTATTATGACACCTTTTTACAGGAGCCCAAAAAATAACAAGGTCAAAGGTTCGGGAGTTGGGCTTGCATTGGTTGATAGTGTCTTGAAATTACATGATGCAACTCTGGTCATATCAGATAATAAACCTGTTGGCAGCGTATTTACAATTTTGTTAAAATCTGATTTTTCGCCAAATAATCATGAATTAACTTCATAACAGTAATTATTTGAACATTTTAATGAAATTCTAAGCATTTTATAATATTTTACGTTTAATACATTTATAATTTTGGATGAAAAACATATAAACCTTTATTAATTAGTGTATTTAAAAAAATTTAAATATTTTCTTCCTTTCTTGGCATTTATGCTAAGCATCATGCTTTGGGCATTGTCGTGCTCTAAGGCAAAATTTGTGTTTGGCAGTGAAAATGACTCAAAATCTAAAGCGGTAGTTTTGGCCTGGAATAATCTTTATCTTGAATTAGATCGTTACACTGAAGGCTATTATCCCCCGGTTTCTGCAAGGAACTTTGCTTATATAAGTTTAGCTGCATTCGAAGCAGTACAACCAATTCTTCAAAATGGTGAGTCATTGAATAATAGTTTTTCTGGTTTGGATTTACCTGTTTATAATTCCAATGATAAATATGAAATGTCAGAGCTTTTAAACAGTGCTTATGCTTCTAGTTTTAGACAATATTTTCAAACCGCTCCACAAAATTATTTTTCAAAAATAAACGAACTTGAAGAGAAAATTCATAACTCAAACGAACACTTAAATCCCAAAAGAACCAGCCTTAACTCTCGAAAATATGGGTTGCTTGTGTCCAATGCCGTTTACTTATGGTCCGGAACAGATACATACGGACATGAGGCGTATAACCATCTTTATGATGAGAATCTCACCTTACCGGGCAGAAGAGACAGTTGGGCAGCATATTCAAGTGATATTAAAAAACCTATCCTTCCAAATTGGGGGAAAGTAAGACCATTCTTGCTAAAAACAAATGATGTCGAAGTCAAACCTCCATTGC
>JAEUUM010000489.1 GCA_016787375.1 Saprospiraceae bacterium | reverse complement strand
GAAAGATATAGATGACAATGTTACAACCGTTCGACTACAATACAGATTTTAACAGCTAATCTTTAATGAGTATTAAACATATAATTAACATTAACTTAATATTCAGTTAATACTTTTGCATTCAAATAATTAAAAATCAAATTCATGAAATCAAAATTCTTTATTGCATTCATATTTACAATTTTTTCTTCAACACTCTTTGGTCAGAAGGTAAAAGGAAGTGATACCGTATTGCCTCTTTCACAGAAGGAAGCTGAAGTGTTTATGAAAAGAAACTCCGGTTCTAAAGTTACAATCATAGGCGGTGGTAGTGGTGTTGGAATTGCCTCTCTCATAGATGGAACCACTGAAATAGCCATGAGTAGCCGAAAAATGAAAATGGGAGAAAAACTTAAATTGCAAGAAGCCGGAAAATCCACAAAAGAAACGATCATTGCTTATGATGCGCTGGCAATAGTAGTGCATCCTTCAAACAAAGTATCACAACTTACCAGGGAACAAGTTTCTGATATTTTTACCGGAAAAATTAAAAACTGGAAGCAAGTTGGAGGGGACGATTTACCCATTACGGCTTATTCACGTGAATCCAGTTCCGGAACTTACGAGTTCTTTAAAGAGCACATCATGAACAACAAAAACTATGCAAGTTCGGTATTGAGTATGCCTGCTACAGGTGCCATTGTTCAGTCTGTAAGTCAGACAAAAGGGGCTGTAGGTTATGTGGGTTTGGCATATTTAGAAAAAGATGTTAAGGCAATTAAACTATCCAATGATAAAGGTAAAACATACATTGCTCCAAATCTTGCAACCGCTAAAAATCGCACTTATCCGGTAGTGAGACCACTTTATTATTACTATTTAAACACTGTCGAGAAGAAAGTTAAACCGTTGGTTGATTTTATTTTATCAAGTGAGGGTCAAAAAATTGTTGAACAAATAGGTTATGTGCCTTTGTCAAAATAGAACTTCTAAAATTTCATGCGGCATCAATAGACATTACGAATTAAACATCAGCATCAAAACAACTTAAACTTGAAGAACTCTGTAAAGAAATTCTCTGAAAAATTTATTGAAGCGTTATTGATGCTCAGTGGCACAATTACCAGTATAACTGTTCTCTTAATCGTCATTTTCCTATTTAAAGAAGGTTTGGGATTATTTAACCAAAAGCCAATAGAGGAGGGTTATGTTATCGCTGTGAATAAATCGAACCCACTTACAACGCTTACACCGGCCCAATTAAAAGACGTTTTTGATCAGAAGACTTTAAACTGGAGTGAAATTGGGGGTAATAAAGATTCGATTATCCTGCTTAGGATGGAGAATATGACAGATTTTTATACTGAAGAACAAATTGGTTTAGAATTTGAGAATCTGCCGAAATGCATCAATCATGTTGTTGATAGTTTGACAGGTGTAATAACTTTTTTTTCTGAAAAATATGTTGCTGAGGATTTCAAGGGTAAAATACTTAATATTGATAAAATCACGGTTTCGGCTTTCCTAAAAGGTAAGGAGTGGTTTCCAACAGCGCAGCCATCGCCTCAATTTGGGGTGTTGCCACTTATACTTGGCACACTTTGGGTAAGTTTTGGTGCAATATTGTTTGCATTGCCGCTTGGTCTTGCCACAGCGGTATATATGAGTGATATTGCAAATGCCAAAATCAGGAACATAATGAAACCGGTTATAGAATTACTGGCAGGGATACCTTCTGTTGTTTTTGGCTTTTTTGGTCTTGTGGTTATTGTGCCACTCATCCAAAAGACTTTCAATTTACCTGTAGGAGAGACCGCTCTGGCAGGCAGCATAATACTAGGAATCATGGCACTGCCCACCATTATTACCATATCAGAAGATGCGATGCGCAACACACCCAGAGCCATGAAGGAGGCAAGTCTGGCACTTGGGGCAAGTAAATGGCAAACTATTTACAGGGTAGTGGTCCCTTACTCTATTTCAGGTATAACAGCCGGCGCTATTTTGGGAATTGGCAGAGCGATAGGAGAAACTATGGCAGTATTAATGGTGACAGGAAATGCAGCAATTATTCCACAGACCATTCTTCAACCGGTACGAACAATACCTGCAACCATAGCAGCCGAATTAGGGGAAGCCCCTGCGGGAGGCTTGCACTTCAAGGCTTTATTTGTACTTGGTTGCATTCTGTTCTTGATAACTTTGGTTATAAACTTGGTGGTTGAATCCATTTCAAGAAGAAAAAAATATAACAATCAGTAATGAAAAAGATTGACGAGGAAAAGCTTACCAGAGTAAAAAAGCGCAACCAGGCCATTGCTTTTTGGATATTTAGGGTATTGGGATTCTCTGTGGTAGCCATTCTTTTTGTTATTTTAGGTTTTATCGTCACAAAAGGATTGGGTGTTATCAGTTGGGATTTTGTCTCTAAAATGCCGGAGGAGGGCATGACAAAAGGAGGGGTTTACCCCGCGATTATCGGAACCATGTACCTGGTTTTTGGGAGTATGCTTTTCGCTTTTCCGATCGGAGTCATGGCGGCTATTTATATGAATGAATACGTTAAAAATGGAATAATAAAATCTTTTATCAAACAAATGACCAATAATTTAGCCGGTATTCCCAGTATCGTTTTTGGTCTGTTTGGTATGTCATTGTT
>JAEUUM010000452.1 GCA_016787375.1 Saprospiraceae bacterium | reverse complement strand
CAAGGACAATATATTTTCCTGCTGTTTGAGCTGTAAAAATTGCTTCAAGATGCACCCATTCACCCGATTTTGGAGAGATAATTTCTTTTGAAGATATTTGGGGTTTGCATTTCAGCCGTACATCAAAGTCCTTTTTGATGTCAAAGACAGAGAAAAAGGCTCCCATGTTGTTGCATCTTATTGATTTGGAGAGCGGTTTTACCCAAAAATCAACGTAATATTTTTGACCAATTACAAGGGGTTCTTTTAACAATGATTGAACGTACTCACGACAATGAGGCTTTCCAAATCCGCACCCATATAATGTAAGACCAATCATATTTCTGCCTTTGAATGGTGGCACACCTCCAAAGCCTCTTTCTGCCCAACCAATTGGAACTTTTGTAGAAGGGGTATAAATGTCAGGTGATGCAAGTGTTGGTGAAGTCCACTCTTTCATGACAGCATTGAAATCCTCTCCTTTAAAGTACCAATGAGTTGGAATTTTCTTTATTTCTTCAAAACCATTATTGTTCACAAGTTGTGGTCCTAGTTCTTTTGGTCTGAGACTCTGTGCATTAATTTTTGAAAATGAAAATGCTATTAAGAGAAGTAAAATATAAATAATAGAATATATTTTCATCAAAACGTCATTAGTTAAGACCAATTGCAACGGATGTCATTGAAATTGAACCCATAACAGTGGCATCATTAAAAAACTGTAAGTCTTCATCTTGGTCCTGCATTGCCAGCACATAAAGCAATGGTAAAAAGTGCTCTGGAGTCGGAACGGCAAGCTGAATTGCTTTCCCAAGTTTAACGTAATTGGTGAGCTCATGGTGACTCCTATTATCTATCAGTGTTTTAAAAGTGGTATTGGCTTCAATGGCCCAATCGAATCCGTTTTCAGGATGTGCCCAATTTAACTTGCTAAGGTTGTGTACCATATTCCCACTACCAATTATTAGTATACCTCGTTTCCTTAGTTCTGAAAGTGATTTGGCTAATTCATAGTGATATCCCGGATCTTTGTTATAATCGAGACTTAATTGTAAAACCGGCACATTGGCATTTGGAAAAAATTGTTTTAAAACGCTCCAACAGCCATGATCCAGCCCCCAATTGTGATCAATTTTAATATGTTCTTTAAATTTACTTTGTATTTCATTTGCCAGGAGAGGGTCTCCCGGTGCCGGATATTGCACATCAAATAGTTCTTGAGGGAATCCACCAAAATCATGTATGGTCTTTGGCTTATCCATTCCTGTGATATAAGTCCCCGCAGTTTCCCAATGCGCTGACACACACAATACCGCTTTAACATCATGAAGGCGGTGTGCTATTTTCCTCCATCCATTTACAAACTCATTTTCTTCGATTGCATTCATGGGGCTGCCATGACCAATAAATAGGACGGGAAGTGCTTCTGGTTGTATTTTGTTGTCGGTATAATTTAAGATTGCCTGTAATTTCATAGCAGTTGGGACAAAAGTTAAAAGTGAAAATGACTTTATAAATGATTTTCGATCCATTGGCTAATAAAATATCAGTTAAAACGCAACACTGGGGCTTCTGTTGTAGTTTTGATGAATTCAAAATTAATTAACTTTGCAATCTAAAATTTAAAATAATGGATTTTCTTAAAAAACTTGGGCTCAAAAAGAGAAATGCCGGAACCTGGACAGGTCAACATTCAACAACGAGCAATTTAAAATATTTAAATTCTTTTTCTCCTGTTGACGGTTTATTGATAGGCAGTGTATCGCGTACATCAAAGGAAGAATATGAAGAAGTAATAAAAAGGGCTTCAGAGTCTTTTTTGACATGGAAATTGATGCCAGCCCCAAAAAGAGGAGAGATCGTCAGACAATATGGTGATGAATTAAGAAAACATAAAGACGCACTAGGCAGACTGGTTTCTTATGAAATGGGAAAGAGTTTGCAGGAAGGATGGGGTGAAGTCCAAGAAATGATAGACATTTGTGATTTCGCTGTTGGTTTGTCAAGACAACTTTATGGCCTTACCATGCACTCTGAAAGGCCATTACACAGAATGTATGAGCAATGGCACCCAATTGGAATAGTAGGTGTAATCTCAGCATTTAATTTTCCGGTGGCAGTGTGGTCTTGGAATGCAATGATAGCCTTAGTTTGTGGTGATGTAGTGGTATGGAAACCATCAGAGAAAACCCCGTTGTGTGGAGTTGCATGTATGAATATTCTGCAAAAAGTTTTGAAAGACAATGAACTGCCGGAAGGAATCTGCAGCCTTATAAACGGAGACTATAAAGTTGGTGAGCTCATGACAAAAGATCACCGGGTAGCATTGATCTCGGCAACGGGTAGTACAAGGATGGGACAAATAGTCGGTTCTGCAGTAGCTTCAAGATTTGGCAAGGCGCTGCTTGAGTTGGGCGGTAACAATGCCATTATCATAACACCCGATGCTGACGCTGATATTTATTTAACAGCATCGGTATTTGGTGCAGTTGGTACTGCAGGTCAAAGGTGCACCACAACCCGTAGGTTAATCATCCATGAGTCAATTTATGAAGATGTAAAGAAAAAACTTGCGAATGCGTATGCACAACTGCGAATTGGCAACCCACTAAGTCCGGATAATCATGTTGGTCCGTTGATTGATAAAGATGCGGTTAATAACTACTTGTTGTCTATTGAGCAGGCAAAACAGGAAGGTGGTAAAATGGTGGTTGAAGGTGGTGTACTTTCGGGCAGCTATTATGAAAGTGGTTGCTATGTAAAACCATGTATTATTGAAGCAAAAAATCACTTCAAAGTGGTTCAAAAGGAAACATTTGCGCCCATTTTGTACATAATGAAATACCACACATTGGAAGAGGCTATAAAAATGCAAAATGATGTACCACAAGGTTTATCCTCATCCATTATCACAAATAATCTCAGAGAAGCTGAACAGTTTCTAAGTTGCGCCGGCTCAGACTGTGGCATTGCAAATGTAAACATTGGAACAAGTGGCGCAGAGATAGGAGGTGCTTTTGGCGGTGAGAAAGAGACAGGAGGTGGACGTGAGAGTGGATCAGACGCTTGGAAGGCTTATATGCGAAGACAAACAAATACCATCAACTACAGTAAAATATTACCACTTGCCCAAGGCATAAGGTTTGATCTATAATGATGTTTTTGGGAGTGTTGATATTTGGTAATTAATTTTCAAGCGACATAATATGTTCGACCCCAATAGCGAGTGGAGAAGGGTATCATCCTCAATCTACAGAAAGCCTACCGACTCCAAAATATTGGGCTCTGTGGAACTTGATGTAACTGAGCTTGAAGTATATTTGAAAAATCAACGCGAAAAAGGGCTAAAGCTAACATTTACACATTTCTTTGCTTTTGCAATAGCATCGGGAATAAAGGAGAAGGTGCCACAGTTCAACACTTTTGTAAAAAGAGGAAAGATTGTGTCACGCAAAACAATTGATGTAGCAGTTAGTGTTCTCAATCACGATGCAACAGAAATGAGCGCGGTTGTCGTTAAAGATTTTGAAAAGTATAATTTAAAGCACTTTACACAAAAACTCAATCTTGAAATTGTAGAGAGTAAAAAGGGAACGGGAGGAGTAAATCAAAGCGGGAAAAAGATGCTTGCAAAAATTCCATGGCCTTTTAGGGCCCTTTTTTTTCGGTTGATTCGGTTTATCACACTTGATCTGGGAATCACAAGTTCGTTCATCGGAGCAAATCCGAATCAGTTTGGGACATTTGTACTGTCAAATATTGGCAGTGTTGGCCTCGATGTTGGGTATCCTGCACTTTTACCTGCCTCAAATGTTTCTGCAGTTTTCACAATGGGCAACGTAGAAACATTGCCCAGATATGTGAACGACGAGTTATTGCCACGACGAATTCTGAAGTTAGCAGCTACAATGGACCACCGAGTTGTTGATGGGTTACATGGGGGGCTGTTGTTTAAATACCTCAAATGGGCCATTAAGCATCCACAGGCTTTTGAAATAGAAGTTTAATATTGTAAGCTAAATGTCTTTATTTTTTTTAATTCCTGTGGATTGAGAGTAACAAGGCAAAGAAAAATACATTTTTTCTGATCTTTTTGCTTTTATTTTAAAAATTTCAATATTTTTATCTGTATTTTTGATTTTGATAGTAAATTTATTTTACCCAAACAAAGTATTGCCAAATGAAAAATAATTATTTTTTCATAATGTTGTTCCTAACATGCAATTTGAATCTTTTTGGACAAGATAAAATTGTTGTTTCAAAGGAAGTCGGAAAGGTATCCGGAGAAAGGTTTGAAGGTATATCGGTTAATATTCATGGGGAAGTTAAGGATCATAAGAACAAAAAATGGAATTTTCTACTAAACAGTGATATTGAAGAAAATAGTCACGAAGATCCGGAAGTTGAAGCAATCAAGGAGAAGCTAATGCCACAAAAAATTTCATCAAAAATTTCTAAAGAAGAGTTAAATGGCACCGCAGCTGACCCTGTTATCTCTGCTAAATTTGAAGGACCGTGGATGACAAAGGGCACACCACCCGATCTTTCTTTTGCAATTTCTACTTCAGGAAATATTGTTGCTACAAATAACGATGGAATAGAATACTACAACACTTCGGGCGCCTATCTTGACGGTGAATATTGGTCTGATTTTTACAATGACCAGTCTCTCAGTAGCAAGAAATATGATCCAAAGATTATATTTGATTCAGAAAAAAACAGGTTTGTTTTAATTGTTCTGCATGGTAGCAAACCTGACGTTTCGAAGGTTTTGATAGCTATTTCTTATACAGATGACCCGTTAGCTGATGGATGGTATTATTATACCATAAAAGGCGACCCAACAAGCAACAACCTGTGGTTTGATTATCCTTCTTTAGGGCTATCAAACGCAGATATTTTTATAACAGGTAATCTTTATACAGAAGACGGTAAATTTGATAGGGCATTGTT
>JAEUUM010000439.1 GCA_016787375.1 Saprospiraceae bacterium | reverse complement strand
TATAAATCTTCTATTTTGTTGGAATTATTTCAGATGAAAAAAACCATATTTATCACTTTATGCTTGTTTTTGGCTTTTAATTTACAATCTCAGATTGTATCTGTAACTCCGTATTTTCCAACTGTCAATGACGATATTACCATAACGTATGATGCTACAAAGGGAAATGCAGGTTTGGTTGGTGTTACACAAGCATATATGCATACAGGTTTGATCACAAACCAAAGTACCACGGGCAATGACTGGAAAAACATAGTGGGTAATTGGGGTAAAGATGACCCCAAGGTAAAAATGACCTACATTGGCAATAACAAACATATAATGAGTTTTAACATCAAGAACTTTTATAATGTTGCTGCAAACGTAACGGTCAATCAAATGGCCTTTGTATTCAGAAATGTTGATGGTACCAAAGAAGGCAAAACAGCTGATCTGAAAGATATTTTTTTGAACGTTTACCAAGCCAGCAGTGGTTTATTGAGTAACCTTGCCAGTCCTGACGTAAAAAGTCAAATTGTTAACAATGGTGACTCCATCAGAGTTTTGCTCTACTCCTCCAAGTTGTGCACTGTTAGTGTTACTGACAACGGGCAACAAATCAAACAGCTTGCTAATACCAAAGAGTTAGACTTCCAACTAAAAGCCACCCAACCAGGAACCCATAAAGTTTTGATTGTTTCAACTAATAATTTCGAAACTGTAAAAGATTCGTTTTACTATACAATCAACAAACCAATTATAACGGAATCACTCCCTCAGGGAATTGAGCCCGGAATAACAGTACTTTCCGATACCTCTGTGGTATTTGCTCTCTATGCACCGTACAAACAATATGCGTATGTCATAGGTGAGTTTAATGATTGGTTGCCTGATGAGTCATATTTTATGAAACGAACGCCAGACGGCAATACCTGGTGGCTGCAAGTTGACAAATTAAAATCTGGAGTTGAATACGCTTTTCAATATTTTATTGATGGAAATTTAAAAATTGGTGACCCTTATTCTCACAAAGTTTTGGATCCCTACAACGATTCATTCATTGACGAAAAAGTCTATCCAGGACTTAAACAATACCCTTACGGCCAAACAACGGGTTATGTAACTGTTTTTCAAACAGACTCTCCTGAATATGACTGGAAAATCACCGATTACGCTAAACCAAAGAATACGGATCTTGTAATTTACGAATTATTGGTTAGAGATTTTCTGGCTGATCATAAATACCAAACGCTCTATGATACTTTAGATTATTTGGTAAATTTGGGTGTTAATGCCATTGAGCTTATGCCAGTGAACGAATTTGAGGGCAATAATAGTTGGGGTTACAATCCAGCATATCAACTGGCACTTGATAAATATTACGGACCACCGGACGAACTTAAAAAATTTATCGATTTGTGCCACTCAAAAGGCATCGTTGTTCTGTTTGATATGGTCTTAAATCATGCGTGTGGCCAGTGCCCGCTTGTTCAACTATATTTCAATAATAAAACCGGAGAGGTGTTGCCCCAAAGTCCATATTACAATGTTGTTGCAAAACACCCATTTAATGTATGTTATGATATGAACCACGAAAGCCCTGCATCACAATATTTTGTGGACAGGGTATTGAAACACTGGATTAATGAGTTTCATTTTGATGGATATCGATTTGATTTGTCAAAAGGAATTACGCAGAAATACAGCACAAATGATGCACAAATGGCAGCTTATGATGCCAGCCGCATCAAACTTTTGGAACGGATAGCTGATGTCTGTTGGTCCGAAAATCCTGAATTTTATGTGATCTTGGAGCATTTTGCTGATAACAATGAAGAAAAAGAACTTGCATCAAAAGGCATGATGCTTTGGGGAAATATTAATAATAACTTTCTGGAAGCCAGTATGGGTTATCCATCAGACTTAACTCAATTATCTTATAAGGCAAGAGGGTGGAATCAACCAAACCTAATTGGTTACATGGAGTCTCATGACGAAGAAAGAATGCTTTATAAAAATTTGAATTTTGGGAAAGTTAACGGAAATTACAATGTCAAAAAGCTTGAAACGGCCCTTGATCGTGCGGCTTTGAGTTCGGTTTTCTTTTTTACCATTCCGGGTCCAAAAATGTTGTGGATGTTCGGTGAACTCGGTTATGATTATTCTATAAATACCTGTGAGGATGGTACGATTAGTTCAGTATGCCGTCTTGCTCCCAAACCTATTAGGTGGGATTATTTAGCAAATGTAGAACGTATTAGACTAAATAAAATATATTCTGCACTCATTAATCTTAAAATTTCTGAACCCCTTTTTGAAACCACTGATTTTTCAACAAAACTATCAAGCTTTCAAAAAACGGTTCATCTCAACAGCGCAGATATGAATGCGACAGTTTTAGGTAATTTTGATACAGCCCCGGCCAATGTAATTCCAGAGTTCCAGCATACAGGTACTTGGTATGACTATTTTAGTGGTGACAGCATAGCAGTAAATAGCGTCACCGCCCCATTAAACTTTAAAGCAGGTGAATATCATATTTACACAGACAAAAAGCTGGATAAACCAAATATTGGCTGGGCGGTAGCTACTTCTGATGTTCAATTTTCAAACACTTTTAAAGTTTACCCCAATCCTGCTACTGAGCTTATAAACATTGAAATAAACCAAAGTTCGGAGAGTTTTTTGAACATAACCTTGAATGACTTATTCGGCAACACACTATTCGATGAAGATTTTAAGAATTTGGGTTCAGGTAAATTTGAAATTTCAATACCAGTTACAAACCTGAAAATTAAAGCTGCCAATGGTATTTATTTGTTAAAAATAAGCAACGGGAATAACAGTACTATTCAAAAACTCATTATTTTTAATCATTAAATCATACAAATTATGAAACGTTTGATTTTATTTTTTTTCGTATTGAGTTTGGGAAACCTATATAGCCAAAAGGCAAGTTTTAAAGAAATTGGTAAAAGTGCAGGTGTCAATATCAATGGCAAATGCTATGGTGCGGCTTTTGCTGACTACAACAACGATGGGTACGATGACCTTTATGTTTCTCGACAAGGAGAGTCAAACAGATTGTATAAAAACAATGGTGACAATACTTTTGAAGATGTCTCCCTGTTTAGCAACACTGATTACAGTGGACCTACTCGTGCCAGCGTTTGGGCAGATTTTGACAACGATGGTTACCAGGATCTGTTTTTAGCCAATTGGGATGCTCCCTGCGTATACTTCAAGAATTCCGGTAATGGGTACTTTATCAATGATACTTACAACAAAGGTGTTGGCGTGATAGGCAGGCCAAATTCGGTAAATGTTGCTGATGTGAATAATGATGGCTGGCTTGACATATATATCGCTTTCATGGGGCAGGAAAATGTTCTCTTTTTAAATAATGGAGATGGTACTTTTAAAGATTTTACAAAAGAAAGTGGCGCTACTGATCCAAGTATAAGCATGGCAGCTCTTTTTGTTGATTTTGATAATGATGGCGACCAAGACCTTTACTTAGCGCACGATGCAAATATTCCTTATATTTTATATGAAAATGACGGATTCGGTCATTTCAAAAACATCTCTGCTAAAGCAGGAGTTAATTATGCAGGTCAGGGTATGGGTGTCGACTTTGGCGATGTCAATAATGACGGACTTATGGACTTACACATTACTAACTTGTACGAGAATACGCTTTTTGTAAATAATGGTGATGGAACATTCAGGGATGTAAGTAAAAGTGCCGGAATTCAAGACAGAGGAATGGGTTGGGGAACCATGGTTTTCGATTATAACAATGACGGATTGAACGATATATATGTAGTCAATGATACAAAATTTACTCCATCGTCTTATACCAACAAATTATATCGAAACAATGGCAATATTACTTTTACCGAAGTCAGTGAAAACACTCCACTTGCAAGTCCATACGAAGGATATGGTGCAGCTTACAGTGATATAAATCATGATGGAAAATTAGACATATTTGTTGCAATAAAAGGACAAGAAGGCTCCCAATTGTTTTTGAATAATGAGATCAACACCGGTCACTGGCTACAAATAAAATGCATTGGCACAAAAAGTAATCGAGATGGCATCGGTGCCAGAATTAATATTAAATGCGCCAACCAATTATATTGTGATCAAATATCATCATCGAGTGGATACGTATCACAAAATTCCTTGCTCCAACATTTTGGACTTGGAACCCACTCGAAAATAGATGAGCTTGAAATTATCTGGCCAAGTGGCTTAAAAGATATTTACAAAAATTTATCAGTTGATCAGGTCATAACTGTAAAAGAAGGACTAAGTATAGAAACAAAGTGGGCTGTCAACACAACACAACAAACCATCAATAACCCTAAAATGGTTTATCAAGGTATTTCACCTTTCGGTATTAAATTCGACTTAATGGAATCACAAGAGGTTAACTTTGAAATTTTTGATTTGTCAGGGAGAAAATTGTATAATTCAAATTATAGTAACTTGGCATCAGGCGTAAGATGTTTGGAAATTCCGGCCGAAATAAATAAAAACCCAGGTATTTACCTTGCAAAGGTAGCAACATCAAGCGACCAACTTGTTCAAAAGTTTATAGTTCAGTAAGCATAAAATAAATTTTTAAAAACATTTTTACCTTTGGTTTATTCAATCAAATAACAAATTTAAAATGGGGGAGAAATTAATAGCCGTTGTGGCAGGAATGGTGGCAGCCGTATTGTGTATTGTGTTATTTGATGGCTTAAATCACCTTGTTTACCCCCCACCCCCAGGATTTAGTTATGAAAACCCTGATATGTTAAAGAAATTTATGTTTAATGCACCTTTTGTATCCAAAACAATACTAGTTCTTGGATTAATTATTGCAGGGATTACAGGCGGTTTTGTTTCATCAAAATTTGATAAAACATCCGACCAACGCATTCCTCTGGTGGTTGGAGGTTTATTATTTGTGCAATATGCTTTTAATTTTTATAGTATTCCACATCCCCCGGCAATCACAATAATAGGATTGGTAATGGTGGTTCCTGCTGCAAGGTTCGGGTATTTGTTGTATGTAAAATACCTTGGAGCACAGGTAAAAAAATAATTAATTCTCCGATTCGATATTTGTTTTTAGTTTCTCTAACTCTATGATAAAAGTTGAACCTTTATTGAGTTCGCTTTCAACTTTAATTGATCCTTTAATCAGATTAAGATATCTTTTAATAATTGGTAATCCTAGACCGGTTCCTTGTATGTTGGTAGCGTTTTTGCCTCTAAAAAAATTCGTAAATAAATGTGAAATATCCTCCTGTGCAATACCAATACCTTGATCTATGACTTGTATTTTCAAACTTTCATTTGAATCAATTATTAATCTAATTGGACTGTTTTCGTATGAAAATTTAGTGGCATTACTCAAAAGGTTGATTAAAATATTCTTGAGTATTCGTTTATCGGTTACAAAACTTCCGGAGCCCGAAATTATATATTTAATATCCTGACCTGGTTTTAAAATGGTTTTTATTTCTTCAATAATTTCATAAATGAAATTTGAAAGATCGAATGTTTCGATTTTGATTCCAAGCTTTCCTTCTTCAAGTTTACCAATTGAGAGAAAGTCTTCAAGTATTTCGTTCAGATGCTTAACAGCTTCTTTTATTTTTTTGACATGCCTGTCTCTGTTGAGTTGTTCCTCGGTATTTGGGTATTTTAGAATCAATGATGCAGAAGAGAGAATTGTACTCAATGGGGTTCTAAATTCATGTGATGCCATGCTTACAAACCTTGATTTAATCGCATTAAGTT
>JAEUUM010000430.1 GCA_016787375.1 Saprospiraceae bacterium | reverse complement strand
ATGAACTTGCTTCCACCAATGTGATTCTCGATGAATCATTACAGTCTATTTCAGCTGTAAAAGCATTTACCAACGAATGGTTTGAAGTCAAACGTTATGGTTCTTCAATTGATAAGGTTGTGAAATTATCCATGTCATATGGTATATGGAGAGGCGCTTTCCTGGCATTCATCATTGCTGTTGTGTTTGGTGTAATATTTTTTATCCTTTGGCAGGGTGCTTCACTTGTGCAGGAAGGTACCATGAAGCCCGGGGACTTGGTTTCTTTTATCGTTATAACTGGAATTATTGGAGGATCAATTGGCGGATTGGGTGATTTATATACCCAGATTCTGAAGGCAATCGGTTCATCTGAGCGAATATTGGACATCCTCGAAATGCCATCTGAAATACAAATTACGACAGAGCCCATTCCAACGGTGCCTGTGAAAGGGAACATTAAGTTTGATCATGTCGGTTTTTCTTACCCTGGCAGACCTGATGTTGAAGTTTTGAAAGATATTTCATTTGAAATAAAATCAGGCGAGAAAGTCGCTTTGGTCGGTGCAAGTGGTGCCGGAAAATCTACCATAGTCCAACTAATTATGCGTTTTTATAATATACAGCATGGAAAAATATGGGTAGATTCCAAACCAATCGAAGATTTTAATATTTCAGAATTCAGAGGTAATCTGGCAATTGTGCCACAAGAAATATTGCTGTTTGGTGGCACAATTCGTGAGAACATTCTCTATGGTCGTCCCTCAGCTACAGATGCTGAAATAGAGGAAGCTGCAGAAAGATCTTTTTCAATGGAGTTCATCCGCAATTTCCCGGAAGGATTAAATACAATTGTTGGTGAAAGAGGAATAAAACTTTCGGGTGGGCAGAGACAACGAATAGCTATAGCACGAGCTATCCTAAAAGATCCTGCACTTTTAATCCTGGATGAGGCGACCTCATCACTTGATGCAGAATCTGAAAAACTGGTACAGGCCGCTTTGGAGGAACTCATGAAAGGCAGAACATCAATAATAATTGCTCACAGACTGGCTACCATCAGAAACGTCGATAAAATATATGTACTTGAAGCAGGATTAATCGTCGAACAAGGCAACCATGATGAACTAATGGCAAAAAAGAGTGGTTTGTACCAAAATCTTGCTAAATTGCAATTCGAAAATGCCACGTCATGAATAAAGTCGGTCCAAAATTGTTAGGAGTCATCGGTACAATTGTCTTCTTCGGTATCATCATCGGGTACATAACTGAATTCAAATATATTGACTGCACCATAGGGGTTAAAAAATTGTTGTTGTACTCGGCTATTACCGGTATTGCAGTCGGATTTTTGGTTGCCTTGTTAACCAATAACGACCCTCCTAATTCAATCGAAAAGACTCGAAACTATCTTTTTATTATTCTTGTTTTTTTTGTCGGCTCACCGATTATCGGATTAAAAACCAACAGATGGTTTGCAGATAAGACAAAAACGATTACTCCATTCACCTTTATAAAACAAAAGCCGGTTTTATCAAAACCATTTGGGCAACTAAAATTTGAATCAACTGCACCTGCCTATTACTTGGTAGAACTTTCATATCAAGGTGAATCCATCAAATTGAAAAGCGATAAGCAATGGGTTAGCAATGCACAAGCGGGCAAGGAAGTATATCTCCCAGTTTACCGAGGTTTATGGGGTTTTGAAATTGTTGATATTCAAGGTCTTACACCGGATGCAGCAACAATTTAATTTGTCACTGAGGAAGTTTAATACTTTTGGTATTGACGTCACTGCTTCTGAATTTTGCTCTATTCTGAATCCTGAAGATGTCCGATCAATAGTTAATAAATCCAAATTACCAATATTGGTTTTGGGAGGTGGTAGTAATGTACTCTTTACAAAAAATCAAGATTGCCTGGTAGTTCATAATGAAATCAAAGGAATAGAAGTTACCCAAGAATCAAGATCACACATCAAAGTTAAAATAGGTGGGGGC
>JAEUUM010000235.1 GCA_016787375.1 Saprospiraceae bacterium | reverse complement strand
TTATAACAGAGGCGATATTAGTTTTACTCCAAAAAGAATGATAACAAAAGATAGTAGAATCATAATTGAATTTGAATATGTAGTTCAAAATTATGTTCGATCTATTATCACGTTATCTGAAACTTTAAAAGTGAAAAAGTCGATTATTTCAGTCAATGCTTACACTGAGCAAGATAGCAAGAACACCCCAGGCGCACTTGATTTAAGTCAATCTGAAAAATTAGCTTTGGCTCAGGCAGGTGACAATACCGACCTTGCCATTGTCCAATCACTAGATACTTCAAATTCAGATCCAATCAAATATAGGTTGGTAGACTCTTTGGGAGTTAAAGGAGTTTTAGTTTACTCTGTTAACAATCCGGAATCAAAATATACTGCAAGTTTTGCATTTGTAGGGAATGGAAATGGCGATTATATACTAGATTCAGACAAAGGAGTGAACGGTAGAATTTTTAAGTGGGTAGCACCTGGTTCAAATGGGGCTAAAAATGGAAATTATGCTCCAATCAAAAAACTAATTGCTCCCACAATTCAACAAATGGCAACCATCTCTGTACAAACACCTTTCAATAATAAAATTCAGCTCTCAAGTGAATTGGCGCTTACCAGATTTGATAAAAATCGATTTTCTGCCTTGGATTCAAAAGATGATAGCGGTTTTGCAGGAAAGATAGGAATAACAAGGGTAGACTCTATTGGCAAAAAAACCAAGAAAATGTCTTTCAAAACTTTTATTGAAAGTGAATACATCAGTAAATATTTTAAACCACTAAATCCATACCGGAATGCTGAGTTCAACAGAGATTACAACTATAAATCCCTATCTACTCAGGAATTATGGATAAATTCAGGTTTTATCTTTTCAAAAGGCAACGAGTTCAACATAAAATATTTGTACAACAATTTTTCACAGTCAAATTTGTTCAGTGCTTCAAAACATGATTTTAATGCATTGGTAAACAAAAATGGGTGGGTAACAAACTTTGCCGGCAGTATTTTGACTTCAACCGGACAAAATGAGATTACCCGATTTCTAAGGCCCAAGTATGAAATTTCAAAATCACTTTTAAAATCAAAAGATCTTACCACTAAAGTTTTTATTGAAAGTGAATCAAACGAAAGAAAATCCCTGGTAAATGATACCTTACTCTCAGCAAGTTTTCGCTTTATTGCAAGCGGCTTGAGCTTAGCTTTCAAAGCATCGGAAAACTTAAGTTCGACTCTAACTGCCTCTCACAGAATCGATGACTCCCCATTAAACAACAAACTAACCAGATTGACAGTGGCTGACCAATTGAGTTTTGAAAATAATTTTAAGATAAAAAAATTCCAATCCATTCAATTCATTGCTCAATATCGAAATCTAAAAGTTGTTCGTGATAATAGCAATTTTAAAAATGGCGATAATTACCTGGGCAGACTGCAGCACAGTTTTGCCTTACCTGATGGATCCGTCAGCAATCTACTAAGTTATGAAATTGGGTCAGGTCAGGAACAAAAAATTGATTTTTATTATCAAGAAGTAAATCCGGGATTAGGCCAATATGAATACAACGACTATAATGGTGACGGGATCAAACAACTTGACGAATTTGAAATTGCAACAAACATCGATAAAGCAAAATTTATACGATTAATCGTTCTATCGAATGAATTTGTTCAAACAGACAACATTTCATTTAATGAAAACTTAACACTCGGGTTTCCAACTAATTGGTCATCAGAAAATAAAATTAAAAAAGCATTACAAAAAATAACTTTAAATACTTCTCTGCAGTTGAATCGAAAGTTAAAAAATGCTGAAATTTCTCAAATAATAAATCCCTTTTCTGTTTATGATGAAACAAACCAGCTTGCATTGTTAAATTACTTTTATAGTGGTATAATCCAAGTTAACAGAGGCAAACCGGGGTACGAGTTACAATTTGGAGTAAATGGCAGTTCAAACAGACAATTGTTGACCTCCGGGCTGGAAGGTAGAACAGCAAAGGAATATTATCAGTTTACTCGGGTGAACTTAAATCCAAAATGGCAATTTGAAAACAAGCTCGCATACAACATTGCAAAAAGTGAAGCCGAACTATTTGCTTCCAGAAACTATCTATTACACATAATCAGGACTGAACCTGCAGTCATCGTTAATTCCAGCCTGAATACACGCATCGCAATCAAAGGAAAATGGGAAAATGGTGCAACCGATGTGGAGGAAAATGGCATTACTTCCAATTTAAAGCAAGTCTCTGCTGAAATCAGGCACAATACCAACAATCGATCATCAGTGAATGCGAGACTTGCCTACACAGATATCAAATTTACCGGCAATCAAAGTTCTCCTGCAGGATTTAGTTTATTACAAGGTCTTAATAATGGAAAAAACATACAAATGAATCTTGATATCGACTACAGAATTACCAAAAAACTTTACCTAGTTGTGGGATATGAAGGAAGAAAATTAGGTATATCGAAAATTGTACACGTTTTCAGAACTCAGTTAAAGGCGGAGTTTTAATTTTTTTTTGCTATTTCACGACATTTTATCAATCTATCTGACAAAGAAACTGTTATTGTTTTAACTTTGTTTCTCATTTAATAATTTATGCTTTTATGAAAAAAATCGCTCTTGGTACTTTTATATTTTTACTCTCAACAATTTCTATTTTTGCTCAAAAATCTTCCTGGAAATTTATCAGACCCGACGAAGTAGTCTTGCCTGAAAATGAATCTCAGTGGATTGTGCCACAGAAATTTGCCACCCTGGATCTTGATTTAAAGAGCTTTAAGCAAAGTATATGGACGGCCCCTATGGAATTAACCTCAAAAAAAGGTAAGTTGATAATAATTCCAATGCCTGATGGCAGTCAAAAAGAATTTGAAGTTTTTCAGTCACCCTGCATGCAGGAAGGACTTTCAGCAAAATTTCCTGATATCAGAAGCTTTGCAGGGACCAATCCAAAAAATCGTTTAGAAACAATCAGGCTTGACATATCTCATTTGGGTGTCAAATGTATCATGGATACTGAAAAAGGTCAAGTATACATTGACCCTTTTGCAAGAAAGCAAACCAAATATTATGTATCCTATTTCAGAGCAGATTACACCAGAGATCCCCAGGAACATCCTTTTGTGTGCGGTCTGGATGATCACAAAGAAGAATTGACCAAAGATTACACTCCGTTTTCAGAAGAAAAACTTGCACAATTAAAGGCTAAAACAAGAACATCAACATTACCACTAAATAAATATCGAATAGCCATAGCTGCAACCGCACTTTATTCTCAATTTATCGGAACAACAGTGGCAGATGTTATTGCAGAACTGAATACCGCAGTTAACAGAATCAACCAGGTATTGGTAAAGGATCTTTCAGTTCAATTTGTTCTTGTAAATGACAACGACAAGATAGTATTTTTTGATGATGTAACTGATGCCTATAACGATGGTGATTTAGCCCAAATGATTGGTTCAAACGTAACCGTCTTAGCTACAAAAATAGGCAATTCAAACTTTGACATAGGACATGTGTTTGGACGAACTTTTACTGGAGGGGTTGTAGGATTGGCTCAATTGGGTCAAGTCTGCCGTCAACAGAAAGCTCGTGGAGGCTCCACCCTTTTTTCTCCAAAGAATGATCCATATTGGATAGACATCGTGGCACATGAAATGGGTCACCAAATGGGTGCAA
>JAEUUM010000402.1 GCA_016787375.1 Saprospiraceae bacterium | reverse complement strand
AATCCAATTTTATCATCAATACCATGACTAAGATCGTGATCAACATGAGCAAATGCTGTATATTGAGAATGACAACTTGCACATGAAATGGTATTATTTCTTGACAAAACAGGGTCGTAAAACAACGCTCGACCCAATTCGATTTTTTCGGTGGTCAATGCATTTTCTTTAAAATTATACACAGGCTCAGGCCAAGATTTTGGTACAACAAATGGAATTTCAATCAGGCTCATTGAAGCTGACAAGAATACAAAACAACCAAATATCAATATTACTATTCTGCTTCTCATTCTGAAATGGTAAAAATCTTATTCAATACTACTGACATCTTTTTAGCTTGATCACCCGGCGACATGATGTGGTTGGTTGCTGCTAAATCTGTAGATTCAATTAATTTTCTTACATCTACCAAAATTATAATTTTATCAAGCTTTTTTGTCTCGAATACCATTCTTTGAACACAATCAAAACCTTGTTGGAAACCTCCCAAATGAAAGACGAACTCGTTTTTTCGTGTTTTACACAGATTGCTGTTGCCTTCAATTTTGAAATTTATATAACCACTTTGCCACGTCCAGTACATGCCTTTGGTGGGATCCAAATCTCCCCCTTTGACCCCTTTCGAGTTGGTCATACTATCAATACCCAAGTCAAATTTTATTCGATTAAAAGATAATTCTCCAGGAACTTTCAACTTCAAATTTAATGAACCTAAGTCTCGTACATTCAATAAGTGGTAGCTTTCTGGTTCCTGCCAAATGGCTGAACTATCATCACAAAACGCTATATTGCTTATGTAATATTTTAAAACATTTACCTTAATACTGTCTCCCGCAGAGTCAGTTGAATAATAGTGATCCAATAATAATTGTTGCTTTCCGAAAAAATGGTCAAATTCAATATTTATAATCTTGTCTTCCTGCCCAAATGCTAAATTGCAGATGCAGCATAAAATCACAGCCAGTTGTTTCCGGCTGATCATTTGCGCTTTGGCTTCATTTGCTGTCTTGCAAAAAGTTCAGCAATTTTAGTAGTCAATTGTTTGTAAGATTCTATTTGGTTTGGCTTGCAAAGCTTTTTTATATCCTGAAAATGAGCATAATGTATATTCTCAATTTTCATTTGCACCTTACATATTTGTGCGATAATTGAGTCTTTATTGTTCTGGGCAGAATCATCATTCAAGCCTTTGTACAAGTTGTTTTTTAAACTTCTGATTTCTTGTTCTGCCCCTCTGATATCTTTTTGGTGAGCTTCGATGAGTTTATCATAAGCAGTGATCTGATATTCATCAAAATCCAAGTTCTCAATGATGATATTACGGGGACCTTCATTTGGCCTATGCCTATCTTTTGGGATTATGATAAAAACTGCCAACAGCAAATTGCTGAGCAACAAAACAACTATTGAAAAAGATAATAAACGATTTCTAGTCATGATATAAGTCATTTTCCTGATCTAAATTGAAGCTTTGCAACATGGTTGAATTGTGTCCATTGTTCTTATAAGCTCTTTCCAGCACATAAAAGTCCAAACAAAAAACCAGCATTATAGCCATACCATAAGCAAAAACTGTCCGCTTTGTCATCAGTGGATTATTCTGCTCCTTCACTTGTTGCATGATTCGAGTCAGCAAAAATTCTGGTGCATCGACCTTCTTTATATTTTTTAAAAAATCTAAATCAGTGCGCATGTTTTATTTGAAGTTTATACTTGTTTGACGATTTTGTTAGTCTTTTCCTCCGGTTTCATCTAAATATTTTTGTAAATTGGCTTTGGCACGTTGCAGCAAAGACTCCACGGCTTTAATGCTCAGATTCATAATCTCTGCAATTTGCGATAGCGAATGTTGTTCTATTTTACTCAGGATTATCGCAGTCTTTTGGTTTTCAGGAAGCCGGTTAATACATCTAAATATTGCTTCCATGGATTCTTTCTGCTCCAGTAACACTCCCGGATGATCAAAAGTAATTACATCAAAACTTTCATTGTTGCTTCCAAACAAAAAAAGTGAATTTACAAGCCATGATTTTTTTTTGCGTTGCCTTGCCTTAATAAAATCCAATGATTTATTAATGGCAATGCGATAAATCCAGGTGGATACTTTTGAATTGTGGTTAAAATCTTTTAAAGAATTATATACCGAAACAAACGTATCCTGGGTTATCTCCTGAGCATCTTCTCGGTTTTGGACATATTGCAATGCAAGGTTATAAACCATGTCTTTGTGTTGTTCGTAAATTTCACTGAAATACATCTGATGACCCGGTATCTAATATTTTACCGGAAAAATACAATAAACTTGTACAATCTTATTTGAAAAATCAATAACAACAGCAATCAAAATTTAAATTACTGCAGTATATTTAATAACATTTTATAATAGAATTAGAGGGAAACACCCAAAACCGGAATAAAAATTAATTTTGTAAACAATTTGAATTCTATAATTGGTAATCCACTTTTTCAGAAACTACCCGACTCAGATCATTGCATTCAAGTTTCAAAAATGCAAGGTAAAAATACACCTAGCAGAATTATGTTCAAGAAACAATGAAACCTTTATTTCTTGACATGATCTTTCAAAACTTGAAAAAGCTGTTCGCAAGCATTATCGTTACATCGGGTTATTTGAAGAAGTCCGGAAGTAATTGGCTCCTTGATGCGATGAACGGTTAGCGCTTCACCATTTACAACAATAACAACATATTTCATTACATTTTTTGTTGTGAATTCAATAAGCTTTTCTGAAGCTTTATCTGTCAATGTCAATAAAAGCAATTTCTTGTTTTCGGTTTGTGGTCTGGTTGATGGCTCAACTCTCAGGTCAAAAGGTACATAATCATTGGTCCAGATCGAAATTGGAGCATAATCAATCGGATCACCCTCAATAAAAGCAGAATTATAATGAATTATAGCTTTGCTGGTATCTAATCGCGTCTTTTCTGGTGACGCTATCTCCAATTCATCAATAAGATACAATCCGTCATGTAAATTTATCTGACCAACGCTGCGCTGGAAAACAATTGTCATCAAGACAATGAATATGGTGACTTTTACCATGAAATATTTCATAAAGTAAATTTAAACTATTAATTTAATTTCCTAAATTTTAAAGTTAAAAAGAAGTCAGCATCCCTGAATTATTGAACAAAAAGTAAGCGAAAGTCGCTATCCTCCATTAGCTCGTTGCTGCTCCTCACTTAATCCTGTTTCCCGTTTTCTAGTTTGGACTTTTTCATTACCAAACTTATAACTCAAACTGATACCAATTCTTCGGCTATCATGTTTTCCCGATCCCCTTGACTCCAAACCATTAAAGTTTGATCCGCCACGCCAATAAGAAGAGTAAAACAAATCGGTTCCACTTAACTTAATGTTTAATTTTTCATTGAAAAATCTTTTTTGAAGACCTATATCAAGATTCCAGCTTGAGTCATACTCAAATACCCCACCCCAAATACCGGGTCCGGAATAATTGGAAGAAATTTCTGCATTGAATCCGTAAGGTAGTTTAAAATTATGCTGTTGGAATATCTCATAGCTAAATGCCTGTAGGTTAACTACCGCACCATTGCCATAATCTGCCTGATTATCTATATGTGATCCGCTGGCATTGATGTAAGCAGTCCAAAACGGCAATATCTGGAAAGGTAAACTTGCACTAAAGCTCCAAATGGTTTGATTTGCCAGGTTGTCCCAGTTGATGTACGTCGCTCTTGGATCAGAATCGTCCGGACCAATCAAGCGAGTTATTTGGTCTATCGTTTTGCTGTACCCTATTTTAAAATTGTACATTTGCATGAAATTGTAGTTCACCTCCAAATTGTTTACGATCTCCGGTTTCAGTTTCGGATTTCCTTTTTCAAAAGAAAGTTGACTAAATTGATTATTAAACGGGTTCAACACATTGTAGTCTGGTCTGTTGATTCGTCTGCCATAGTTGAATGCCAAAGAATTATTGTCGTCCACTCCATAAGTGATACCTGCACTTGGGAACCAACTTATGTAATCCTGAAGCACAGGCGGCTCTTGAAGTTCAGGTAAAAAAGCAGTTAAGTTGCCCTTTGTGTGGGTATTTTCGACTCTTAAACCTGCACTAAAACCCAATTTTTTATTTATTTCTTTTGAATAATTCAAGTAACCGGCCAAGACATCCTCTTGATAATCGAATAAATTTGATTTGGTTTTATTAATCACTTTTTCTTCGCCTTCACCATCATAGAGAAGGAATTGATTGTCAGAGTGGACACTACTGATCTTGGATCCAAGTGAGAAATTACCACCAAATATTTGATGGGTATAGTCAAATTTGGCCGATTTTATTGATATATCAATAGGTGTAGAAAAACTTGTAAATACCTCTGAAAGAGGTGATTGTGTTTCAGGTTTAAAATATCTGTTGATTTGTAACCGATCATTTTTAGAATTGTACTGACCATAATCAAGATCAATGTTCAAATTTTGATCTTTTGTAATTTTGTATTGATAATTAATGTTATATGTCTGATCAATGCGTGGTGACTCGATATCTGTGTTTGCAATCAGGCTGCTATCTGTGATTTCGGGGGTTAGCTGCTTAGCAAGTTCTATTGTATTCTTTTGAGTAGTTAATCTGCTGCTTTTGTTTGCGGATACAAGTAAGCCTAAAGTTTGATTTTTTGTGATAAAAAAATCAACTCCGATTCTCGCATTGTTTTGTTTACGGATTGTTTGTGAATCATCAATTTCCTTCAGAAACAATCCATTTTGGAAACTTCTGAAATCCATAAGCCCAAAACCGTCATTTTCGCCTGTTCCCAGATTAATATAAAGATTTAAATATCTATTTCTGAAATTGGCGGCTGTCGATAAATTATATCCCGGATATACTCCCTGAGTATAGGAAGCATTCAGTGTAGCATTTGTGCCAAAATTTTTATCTCGTTTCAACCGAATGTCTATAATACCCGCATTACCTTGTGCTTCATAATTTGCCCCAGGATTAGATATGATTTCAAAACGGTCAATCTGATCTGCTGTCAGTGATTGTAGGTAATTACTTAAGTCTTGTCCGCTAAGGGGCAAGCGTTTTCCATCCACATAAATCAAAACGCCTGATCGACCTAATACATTTATATTGTCGTTGTTATCAACCACAATACCCGGAGCCTTTCTGAGTAATGAGATGGCGTCAGAACCAATGCTGTTAATCGTTCCTTCAACATTAAAAATTGTTTTGTCCGGTTTTACTTCAATCAGACTTCTTTTAGCAGTAACGGTAGTTTCTTTTAATGAAATTGCACTTTGCTCCACGTTTATAATACCGAGCTGGAGGCTTTCACCTTGTTGCAGGACGACTTTATCGACAAGTTTATCAGCTATGCCAAGGCTTGTGATTTTTATAAAATACTCCCCACTAGCCAGAGAAGAAAACTTAAATTCTCCAGATTCATTGCTTAACTCTGCTTTTATCAAATTGCTGTCTGATTTACTAAACAATCCAATATTTGCATATTCAATGGCATCCTTGCCATTGGCTAAAATTTTGCCATGAATAGCTGCAGTTTGGGCTAGTAATAATGAAGCAGTTGTTGAAAATATTACAAAAAGGAATTGTTTTATGCTAAAAGTTGGCATTAAGTGTTTGTTTTCAATTAATATAAATTTAGTTTTTCATGTCAATAATATAATGGACGCACAATTAACCAGATTATTATTTTTATGTAACGACATTCCTTCAAAACTTCGCACAATTTCGTTCGGTGAATTTCAACTTCATAAATTAATCGACAGAACACTTGTAAAATTGGATAAGTTGGCTCATCTACAAATGAATAAGCCAAAACAATTAATCTTAGTATTATTAAAATTATTTTTCTGTTTTGCAAAGGAATTCCGGAAATTTGTCGTCATACCAATAAAGCTAAATTGCCATGCAAAAGACATTTTTAACCTTTGGACTTATTTTATCTACATTACTTTGCTTCTCACAATCAAATCCTGCGATTTTGGCATGGTTACAAAACACCACAAAAACCGGCAGTTATTATGTAGCAGGCAATTCAACTAAAATCAATAACAACATTTTAGTAAATTGCCAGAAAGTACAATACTCTGCAAATTGGGTCTATGTTAGCACAAAAGGTATACCAGCATATCCTACAGGGCCATTTCAGGATGGAAATCCATCACAGGCATCTGATCAAAATGCAATTTTTAAAATTTCTTTGAATCCTAATAAAAACAACGGAACACCTTCACCAACAACCGGCGGAAATATCGGTATATTTATTAATGGAGTAGCGTTGTTTGACTATCGCGATGGAGTTGCGTGGAACACCAACACAAATGCATTATGCGGAGGACCGGGAAACCCTCCATGTCCGGGAGGACCAAACGCTTCGCAGTCATGGAACCGAGATGCAGTACTTGCTGAAAGACCGGGCTTTGATTGTTCTAAGGGCCACCCAGCAATGGGAAATTATCACCACCACCAAAATCCATCAGCTTTCAAACTCGACTCAACGGTCATATCAACCGTTTGCAATTTGTATGATGCAGACGGACTGTACGTAATCAACCCGGTGCAACATTCACCGCTGATTGGTTTTGCTTATGATGGATTCCCAATATACGGGGCTTATGGTTTTAAAAATGCAGACGGGACAGGGGGCATTGTTCGAATGAAATCCGGCTACCAATTGAGGAACATCACAGTCAGGACACATCATGCAGACGGAACAGATGTACCCGATGGACCAACCGTTTCTAGCTCATACCCGTTGGGATATTTCAGGGAAGATTATGAATTTGTTTCCCATCCGGGTCAGCCAGATTATCTGGATGTTCATAATGGCAGATTTTGTGTAACTCCAGAATATCCGAATGGAATTTATTGCTATTTCGCAACTGTAAATGCAAAGCACAATTCTGCATATCCTTACATCGTTGGTCCAACTTTCTATGGCACTGTCACAGGCTCAAAAGTTACTTCCATTTCTGAATCGGTTACAACTTATAACGCTGTACCGGGGTTCTTGAATGTCACACCGGATTCCGTTATGATTCCTTCTTCTCAAAACAATTCAGGTAGTTTTAATATTTCATCTAATGTAACATGGGCTGTTAGCACAAATCAACCATGGCTTTCATTAAATAAAATTGCCGGGTACGGAAATGCCACGATAAGTTTAACCACCGAAGCCAATCCGGCAAGTACACCACGAACGGCGGTTATAACCATCTCCTCTACAGGCTTAACAACAAAATATGTCAAGGTCATACAAGCAGATTCTGTCATGCTTTTTTTGAATGCATCAGTAGATAGCATTACCCTTGTAGCTTCAGAAAATGCAATGGCGAATTTTGAAATTACATCAAATACCAGTTGGGCTGTATCAAGTGACCAAATTTGGCTTACATCTGACAAAATGAACGGATCAGGGAATGCAACTATCTTTCTGGAGGCGCAGGCCAACACCGTTAACAGCCCAAGAAGTGCTGAACTAACTATAACAGGCGTAGGTACAGGCTCAAAGATAATTTTTGTAACACAACTGGATTCCACGATTACCTATACCACCTCTAAAGGGGGGAATTACAAAATAACTGTTTTCCCTAATCCGTCATACGATTTAATTGCCATTCAAATTGGAGACTTAGTTAAGGAAGATTTTCAGGCAGCCCTACATGATGCTACCGGTAAAATACTCCGGCTTACCCAAATAAATGCAGGTCAAACAATCGGGTATTTAGATGTCAGGACATTGTACGACGGCATATATTTTATCAAAATTTCAAACGGATTAATTTCAAAAACTGAAAAAGTCATCATAAAAAGATAGAAAATCTTTTATAATCATCAAAAAGAACCCACAACAAATATTTAGCTTATCTTGATGACTTAATGGATTCAATATGAAACTAAAAACAAACGATGAAGGTCTAAAACGAGTCATTGGCATTTGGGGTTTGGGGGCAACTGTAGTAAATTTTTCAATTGGCGCAGGCATCTATGCTCTGCCGGCAATTATCGGTATTCACCTGGGACCGGCCGGTATCATTGGGTATTTACTATGTGCATTGATGTTTGTGGCAATTGTTTTATGTTATGTTGAAATAGGAAGCAAATTTAAAACAAGTGGTGGGTCGTATGCTTATGTCGAAAGAGCTTTTGGTCCATTTGCCGGGTTTGTGATCAATTGGCTATTTTTCTTTGGTTGGGGAGTGTTAAGCGACGCGGCCATCGTTAACTTGGTTGCTGATTCTCTGTCCGTAATTTTTCCTGCTTTTTCAGAGTTCTGGTTTAGAGCCTTTTTCTTCGCTGTTGTGCTTGGTGCAATTACCATTTTGAATGTTGTGAGTGCCAAAGGAGGGCTAAATTTTGTAAAATTCATTACTCTGATAAAATTACTTCCCTTGCTGGCTATAATTATAGGTGGATTTAGCAAAATACATCCGGAAAATTTGCAAATAAAACAATTTCCTTCAATCCACTCATTTGGTGAAACAGCCCTGATTTTGTTTTTTGCCTTTGCAGGATTCGAGACTGCATTAAATGTGGGTGGAGAAATTAAAAACCCAAAGCGCACGATTCCGAGAGGGGTATTGCTGGGAGGCATCATCGTACTGTTAATTTATTTGCTGATACAGTCAGTTATGCAGGGTGTTTTGGGAGATCAAGTCGTTGATTTCAAAAATTCGGCATTGGCTGAAGTTGCAAAACGATCTATGGGACCAATCGGTGCCACCATTGTTGTATTTGCGGCAGTTGTGTCTGGTATAGGTGCAGTCGGTGGTGATATTTTTGCATCATCGCGTTTACTGTTTGCCGGAGCAACGGACGGTCTATTTCCAAAGTTTCTGGGTAAAATTCACACAAAATACGCAACCCCATATTGGTCGGTCATTGTATATTCTCTTATGATTTTTATTTTTTCAATAGCAGGTGGATTTAAACAATTAGCTGTGTTAGCGAGCGGCACTTTACTTATCATTTACCTGGCTGTCATACTCGCCATGATCAAAATTCGCAGGGAACCGGATATTGAAAGTGAAAATACCTTTAAAATACCGGGTGGACTGATTGTTCCCTCTATGGCGATTGTGGCTATTTTATGGGTATTGTCCAATCTCACTTCTCAAGAAAGCGTATCGATAACTATTTTTTTGGCAGTCATCTGTTTGGTTTATTGGGCACAAAAATTTCTGATAAAAAAGCCATCATCAACTTGAATCTAAATTAAATTTTATATTTTATGATAGCAATCTGAAAGCTATTGGACAACAGAAATGTTGATTTTGTGCTTTTCGAATAGTTTCCCAAACGATAACACAAATATGAAGAACCAAATCCAATCAAAGCACCGGCAGCAACATCGCTTGGGTAATGGCTTTATGCATATTGACGGGATATGATTCAAAGTTAGATAACTTAGGTTAATCAAACAGAATAAACAAGCATTAAAACAAATTGTAAACATTAAATTGCACGCCAAAACCGGTTTGGTCGATTTTTTTATTTCCTCCGGTATTTTTCAAACCATAATCAGATTATTTGTATGGTAGATTCCTAATTTAGTGGCTGATTAATAAATAATAAATTTTATGAAAAAACGTACACTTGTCATTGTATTGATGCTGACAACAATAAGTAACTTTTCCTTCTCGCAAAAGAAGGCAGAGGACAAAAAAGCCAATAAAGAAACACCCAAGGATGAATTTCTGGAAGCCGGAACTTACAGTGGTCTTAGCTTCAGAAGCATTGGCCCTGCAGTAACATCCGGAAGAATCGCGGATTTTGCAGTAGTCCCGGGGCATAGTGAAATCTACTACGTTGCTTCAGCTGCCGGTGGCGTATGGAAGACCATTAATAAAGGAACAACTTTTGAGCCAATTTTTGATGGAGAAGGCTCCTATTCTATTGGCTGCATCTCTTTGGACCCAACGAATCCGAACGTAGTGTGGGTTGGATCAGGCGAAAACCACAATCAACGATCAGTTTCGTATGGAGATGGTGTCTACAAAAGTGAAGATGCAGGTAAAAGCTGGAAAAACATGGGTTTGAAAAACTCTGAGCACATCTCGAACATCATTGTCGACCCATCAGACCCAAACACAATCTATGTTGGAGCCTATGGCCCTGTTTGGAAAGAAGGTGGCGATCGCGGAGTATACAAATCCAATGATGGAGGTACAACCTGGACTTGCGTAAAATCAGTCAGTCAATATACAGGTTGTAATAACCTGGTAATGGACCCCAGAAATCCAAAAGTACTTTATGCGGCATTTCACCAAAGAATGAGGAAAGTCTTTACTTACGTCGGGGGAGGTCCGGAAAGCGCATTGTATAAAACTACAGATGGTGGAGCAACCTGGAAGAAAATAGAAGGCGGTCTGCCGGGTGGTGATCTTGGCAGAATAGGTCTGGCTATTTCACCTGCAAACCCTGATGTGCTTTACGCAGTAATTGAGGCAAAAGATGGCAAAGGTGGAATTTACCGTTCATCTGACAGAGGAGCCAGCTGGGACAAAAAAAGTGGAACTTTTACAGCCGGAAATTACTATCAGGAAGTTACATGTGACCCAAAAAATGTAAACAGAATTTTTATAACAGATTCATATTACAAAGTAAGCGATGATGGTGGCACAACGGTCCGAAACTTGGGTGAGATAAACAAACACATAGATAATCATTGCATTTGGATTGACCCTGACAACACAAACCATTTACTTGTAGGAAGTGACGGCGGCGTTTATGAAACTTATGATTTTGCCGGTAGTTGGGCGTTCAAATCGAACCTGCCTGTAACTCAATTTTATAAGGTTTCAACTGATAATGCTTTACCTTTTTATAATGTTCATGGAGGAACACAAGACAACTTCAGTCTTGGTGGCCCCTCAAGAACGACTTCAGCAAACGGTATTGTAAATTCTGATTGGTTTGTCACTTCGGTTGGAGATGGATTCGAATCCCAGGTTGATCCGACTAACCCTGATATTGTATATGCACAAAGTCAATACGGGGGTTTGGTAAGATTCGACAGAAAAAACGGTGAGTATTTGAACATCAAACCATCAGAAAAAAAAGGCGAACCCA
>JAEUUM010000360.1 GCA_016787375.1 Saprospiraceae bacterium | reverse complement strand
GAAATAATTATAAAAGATAAGATAGTTTACATAGACGATTATGCTCACCATCCGGGTGAACTTAATGCCGCCATACAGGCAGCAAGAGAATTATACCCTGAGGCATATATATTGGGTATTTTTCAACCACATTTGTTTACCCGAACACGCGATTTTGCAGAAGGATTTGCTAAAGAGTTGGATAAATTGGATGAAGTTTGGTTAATGGATATTTATCCTGCTCGTGAAATTCCAATTGCCGGTGTTACCAGCCAAATGTTAATAGAATTGATGAATAATCCTAAACGAAAAATTTTATCTCGTGATGAAATTCTGCAAGAGATGAAAAACGTCAGAACGGGTGTAATTATGACATTGGGAGCCGGTGACATAGATACTTTGGTAAAACCTATTTCGGAACTATTAAAAAACAATATAAGATGAAGATAAAGTTATTTAAAAAGATAAAACCTGCATATTATTGGGTTTCCGGTATTTTTATTTGTACAGCCATTCTATTTAGTTCAATTTCCTCTCGAAAAAGTGGGATTATTCAAAATGTAAAAGTTGTAGTAAAGCCACTTTCGGAGGGTGTATTTTTGGTGACTGAAAAGGATATTCTAAACACCATTGAAAGTAAATATGGATCTTCAGTTGACGGATTAGGAATTAGGGAGATTGATGTTCAAAAGATTGAAATCATCGCTGAAAAAAACCCGTTTGTAAAAGATGCAGAAGTTTACATCGATGCTCGTAATCGCTTGTGCATCAATATACAACAGAATAATCCAATTTTACGAATTTTCGATAAATTTGGAAATACGTTTTACATTGATAAAGATTTGAAATATTTCCCATCTTCCAGACATGGTTCACCCAGGTTGTTGATAGCTAATGGCAATATTGAGCCATTCGATTCAGCAACTGTTGCATCAGGAAAGCATATAATCAATAAGCTTGTAACAATTACTAAAGAGATACAAGACAATCAATTTGCATTAAGCAACACAGAGCAATTATACGTAGATCAAGATCATGATATAATTTTGGTTCCAAAAATTGGTTCACAAAAATTTATTCTCGGAGATGAGAGTAGAATTGAGGAAAAATTAGAATATGTGCGCATTTATTACAAGAATATTGCCTCAACTGAAGGTTGGAAAAAACATAGCTATGTTAACCTAAAATTTGACGGACAAATTGTTTGTAATTAATTTCAAAGATTATAGAAAATTGTAATATATTGTTTATTTTTACGGCTGAATTATAACCATAGAAACAACAATAAAGTAAGACCGCATGAACAAAAACCTGAAAAGCCATGACCTTACCGTAGCAGTAGACATTGGAACAACCAAAGTTTGTGCTATAGCTGCAAGGAAAAATGAACACAATAAGCTCGAAATTGTAGGCTTTGGAAAAGTAGAATCTGAGGGTGTACTAAGAGGAGTGGTTTCAAATATTGAAAAGACTGTTAACGCTATCACTGAAGCTGTCAGGATAGCAGAAGGGCAAACGGGAACAAAATTCTCCACTGTCAATGTTGGTATTGCAGGTCAGCACATTCGCAGTCTGCACCATAGAGGCATTTTGACACGTGATAATCCCAATTCTGTAATTACTGACGAGGACATTGATAAACTAATCAAAGATATGGGTAAGTTGGTTTTACCTCCCGGTGACCAGATTATTCACGTTCTTCCACAAGAATTTACTGTTGATAACGAGCAAGGAATAACCGACCCTAAAGGAATGTCAGGTGTCAGGCTTGAAGCTAATTTTCACATAATCACCGGTCAAGTAACTGCATATAAAAATATTGTTAGATGCATTGAAAAGGCAGGTTTAAAGGTTGGTGAAATCATGCTTGAGCCGATAGCCTCTGCAGAAGCTGTTTTATCTGATGACGAAAAGGACGCAGGTATTGCTTTGGTTGATATCGGAGGTGGTACAACTGACATTACTATTTTTAAAGATGGCATTATTCGTCATACGGCTGTCATCCCATTCGGAGGGAATGCAATTACAAAGGATATAAAGGAAGGCTGTACTGTTATGCCAAATCAAGCGGAGAAGCTCAAGGTTAAGTTTGGAAGTGCTTTGGCTGAGGAAGTTTACGAGGAAAGAATCATATCAATTCCTGGTATAAAAGGCCATGATCCCCGTGAAATTTCTGAGATAAATTTAGCAAGAATTATTCAAGCCAGAGTAGAGGAAATTCTGGATTTCGTGGTGTGGGAAATAAAACGCTCAGGATATGAAAGAAAATTAATTGGTGGAATGGTTCTTACAGGAGGTGGTGCTTTGCTAAATCACATTAAAAAACTTGCTGCATACCACACCGGAATGAGTGTCAGAATTGGTTCTCCTCGTGATTCATTGGCTCAAGGTTACTTGGAAGAAATTAGTAGCCCTATGTTCTCAACTGGTATCGGTTTGCTTCTTAAGGGTAAACAACAGGAGCCAATGATTGAGCCCGAATCTGATTTTGCCTCTAACTCCGTTTTCGTTTCTGATTTGGAGCCGGAAGAAAATAATGAGAAAAATGGTCCGAGCAACCGCATTCCATATCAGGATGAGTCTGATAGTGAAGGAGGTATTTACAAAGATAAACCTAAAAATTGGCTCGATGATATCATGCTTAAAACAAGGGGCTGGTTCACTGAGACCGATGAATAATAATAAAATCCTACTTTAGAAAACAACATAATAATCCAAACATGAGATTCGTAATGAGAAATGATGAACCATCGATAATCAAGGTTATCGGTGTTGGTGGCGGTGGCAGTAACGCTGTTAACCACATGTTCAAGAAAGGTATTGAAGGTGTAGACTTTGCTGTCTGCAATACTGATAACCAAGCTTTGAATATGTCTCCGGTACCAGTAAAAATACAATTAGGACCATCACTCACCGAAGGTAGAGGAGCCGGTTCTAAACCACAAATCGGTAAACAAGCCTGCCTTGAATCAATAGAGGAAATCAAGAAATTTTTAGAGAACGATACCAAAATGCTTTTTGTTACTGCCGGAATGGGAGGAGGTACAGGTACAGGCGCAGCTCCGGTCATAGCAAAAGTAGCCCAAGAAATGGATATTTTGACAGTGGGTATAGTTTCACTTCCATTCGCTTTTGAAGGAAATAAAAGAATCAGCCAAGGTCACGATGGACTTGAAGAACTGAAAAAGAACGTTGACACACTTATCGTTATTTCTAATGATAAAATGCGATCAATACATGGTGATTTGGGTATGACTGATGCTTTAGCAAAAGCAGATGATATTTTGGCGGTTGCTGCAAAAGGAATAGCCGAAATTATTACTGTGGCCGGGTACATCAACGTTGACTTTGAAGATGTTAATACCGTTATGCGCAACAGTGGAGTGGCAATAATGGGTACAGCAACTGCAGATGGAGATGACCGTGCCAAAAAGGCTGTAGATTCGGCACTTACTTCACCTCTTCTTGAGGAAAATAATATCTTCGGTGCTAAACATATATTACTCAATATTACATCAGGTACTCGTGAGGTAACAATGGATGAAATAACACAAATAACAGATTTTGTGAAAACTGAAGCCGGTGTTGATTCAAATCTTATTTGGGGTAATTGTTTTGATGAAAATTTAGGTGATAAAATATCTGTTACAATTATTGCCACTGGATTTGACAGAAGTCAGATATCTAAGGAATCAGGATCAAATACAACCATTATTGTACCATTGGATGAAGAAAACAACTCTCCAACCCTAAACTCAATTATGGAAGAGTCCGACAGACCTTTTTCGTATGGTCAAAAAGTAATTGAATTTGAAACACCTAGCAGATTTAATACAAATCCATATTCAGCGGATGAGCCTTTTATTAAGCCATCTGTAAAAACGCAGGATTCAGAAGTATTCAGACCTGAATACTCAAGACAATCAAGAACTGACTTCAATAAAATTTCTGAAGTTAATAAGATTGGAGCTCATAAAGGATTTGCTGATCTTGAGAATGAACCTGCTTA
Organism: Saprospiraceae bacterium; assembly: GCA_016787375.1. Lineage (GTDB taxonomy): Bacteria > Bacteroidota > Bacteroidia > Chitinophagales > Saprospiraceae > JAEUUM01. Next base: position 95 of record JAEUUM010000360.1, on the reverse strand, counting down.
TTTAAGAAAAAAAGTTGATTTAGAAACTGTTCCACATGCTGGTGATGATCTATCTCCCCGATACAGTATCAACGAGGAAGGTGAGCCAATTTATT
>JAEUUM010000269.1 GCA_016787375.1 Saprospiraceae bacterium | reverse complement strand
AAACTCAAGTATACATTGCTTCCTGAATTATATTTTCCAAGGTCTATTTGTTGGGATGTAAGGTAATCAGAAATGCCGTTCCCCCCTAAATAAGGTGACCCTCCTGAATTGGTTCCATCGAAAGTTGCTACCCCAATTGAAGGCTGCTTGATAGCAAATGTATTATTTATAAATACATCATCGTTTATCCAAAGTTTTGGATCCGGATAGGGGCCTGAGTAGGAAAAATCATCTAAAAATGGAAGATCGATTGTATCTGTTTTGACATTTACTTTGTATACAAAGGTGTCGCAAACACAATAAGCATCGCAAGCAATTACACTTAATTCATTGGAGTAACCTCCTCTCGCAGAATAAAACACAAATTTATCAGGCGCCTCAACATAACCAACAGCCTGTGTTCCCTCAATATTACCAATCAATTTTAGATTCATTGTGGGTGAAGGAACTTGATTCAATGGTAAAGTGAAATATGATTTTGTGTTTTCAACTACGTTGATGGTTGGTTGAATATATTTTACCGAAGGTCTTTCAACCGCAAAATAATAGAATAATTCATCACAATTGCTTGAATCGGAATTGCAAATCTTTAAACTTATTGTGTCAAGCTGAAATATAATACCGGAGTTGGCAGTATAAGTTAACTTTTGTTTGTCAAGTATTTCTCCTATACCACTATTTGGGACTTTATTTATTATTACTGTGCAATCTGCTCCGAAGCCTGTTGTATCTATCTCTATATCTTTAGAAGCACCTGGTAAAATACAAGTATACTTTATTTCGCGGTCACCGAAATGGGTAAAACTAATTTGAGTTTTTCCATTTATGGTCGTGTGATCGGATAAGATACTGTTGTGAGATGGCGAGGTTTCAATGACCTGAGAGGAAACAAAAAATGGAATAAGTAATAATATCAGAGTTTGTAATCTTAGCATGGTGGAAGCTTGTTAAATCATTGAAATTTCTGTAATTCAACGAAAAAATCTTTTAAATGTTGTTGACAAAGACGCACCATGAATCATTAATTTGAATCACAATTGTCAGGTAGATTTTGTGTCAGGTATAGTGTTACGGTTTCGCCTCTTAATAAAGTTTTACCGTTTTCATACTCAGGGGACTGTTTATAAACATACGCTACATTTTTGTTTGTAACGGTCTCATCCGGAATGATGCTTCCCGGGCTTAACATACTCGAACTAAGCATGAAAAGAGCAGCGTCATAAGTTGCACACACCAATTTTGGAATTTTAACTCTTTCGTCAGTAGATTTTGAGAGGATGAAATGAATTTTAGTTCCTTTCTCTATAAATGTATCATTTTTGCGCATTCGTTGGTTGTCAATGGTATCATTTTTGTAAATAGCAGCCAGAATATGGTTTTCAGGCCCTTCGTCAAATTGATACCCAATGACTTCCGATTCAATAAAAAAACTTTGTTTTAGATATTTTTGGGTAGAGGCAAATTCCCTGCCATATAGCAGAGGAAGAGAGGCAAGTTTAATTTGATCAGGCCTGTATTTTGATACAGTGACATAAACAGTGCGACTTTCCTTAACTTCTGACCCTGGTTTGGGTAGTTGTGTTAAAACCAGCCCACCACTTTTACCAACAATGTGAACAGAGTCTACTATTGTAATGTCAAATCCCTCATTATCAGCAGCTTCCTCAACTTTTTCTATATGTTGATCTATGTAATTAGGCAATGTTTTGCTACTCCCATGATCCGTAATATAGGAAAGTAGCATAAAAAATCCGCCTCCAAGTAAAAATACCAAACCAGCAATTTTAATTAGAGCGATATAAAAATATTTGCTCATCAAAAAACCTCCGAGGTCTTTAAAAAATGATCTGGTATTAGTTGACATGCTGTTGTTTTTTTTGATTGAAGGCAAACTCTAAAATCTGGTCAATAAATTCATAAGGTTTATATCCATTGAGTGCGCACTGGTGAAAGATGCAGGTAGCAGGCGTCATCCCGGGTAAGGAGTTTACTTCAATAATAATTGTTTCAACATTATCCGGAGAAAAAACCCTTACAAAAGCATCTATTCTTGCATAACCTGTAACATTTAACACTTCTGCTGCTCTTTGCAGATCTGACTTAACCTTGCCGGAAATATTTTTGTACAACATGGCATCTTTGGTAAAGCGTGCGGGTGTAATATTTTGCCCTTCACCTGCCAGAAACTTTTCCTCAAGAGACAGGACTTCACCACCTGCAAGCGCTTCTGATGGTTCGAAAATTTCGTATTCTAATTTACCATCCTTGTTGTGGGTTAGCAAACCTCCTGTGATTTCTAGAAAATGACTGGCGCCATTTGCAGTTATCAATGATTCGAAAAGAATAGTCTCTTTTTTTGGAAATTCTTCCTTATCTCCGAGATTTAATATGCGACGAACATCATTGTTTAAACTTTCTTCATTTCTGAATACCCCATCGCAGTAGTTAATTAATTGCTCCCTGGTCTTAATGATTTTAACTGCTGAACTGCAACCATCATCATTTGGTTTGGCAATAAATGGATATTGGAATGTATGTTCGATTAGTGAAAGTGTGTCAGTTTGACTGTCTTTATAAGCAGATTTTTTAATCAGTAACTGCTGGGCAACAGTGAAACCTTTATCTCGCAACAATTGCAGTGTCTTATATTTATTAATGGTTACAGATGAGGATTCACTCGAAGATCCATTATACGGTAGACCAAACTTATCCAAAATTGCCTGCACCGTTCCATCTTCACCCGGTCTTCCATGTAATGCTATAAAGACCCCATCTACCAAATCTGAAAGTTCATGATAATCGATTTTTGAAGGTTCAAAAACCATAGAAGATGAAGCATATTTTTGAGTTATATCTTTGCACAACAACTTGATATGCTCTATGACCGGGTGTTTTTCATATTTTAAAACCTTATCACGGATGTCATCGGCATTGTCTTTTAGCAGAAGGTTTATAGGAACCTGGTAGAGTTCATGGTGTTCACTGTTGCCTGTTACAAAGATTGGTATCGGTTCATATTTTGTGCTGCTGGCTAATTTTTCAAAAATATTTCTGCCACTTTCAACAGAAATGTGCCTTTCAAATGAATATCCACCAAAGAATACAGCAATTTTTTTTCTAATGTTGCTTGATTTATGTAAATTTTGAAGTGAATTATCCAGTTGATAGAGCAAATCATAATAGGATGTTTTATCCATTGATTCTTCTATTCGCTCCTGAATAGAGGTTCGGACAATTAGGGTTAAAAATTCGCTTGGGTTCAGCCCAATTTCTGCTGCCTGATGGAAAAAAAACGACGAAGGCATCATTCCTGAGGTAGTGTTGGGGTCGTTCAGGAAAATGGTTTTGTCTTCGGTAAAGAAACCATCAATACGAGCATAGGTGCCGAATTCGAAGAATTTATATAAATTTTCACATTCTGTTCTGATAGCCTCAATGTCAGCACTTGCTAGATTTATAGGAGTTAGTTTTCTTGAAAGGCCAGGTAAGTATTTTGACCGATAATCAAATAATTCTCCACCTTTTACAATTTCAGTTGGTGGTAGTGCTACAATTTCTCCATTTTCTTTCCTAAGTACGATACAAGAGAATTCACGACCTTTAATAAATTGCTCTAAAATAACTTTCTGTTCACCCAAATGACTGATCAATGTCAACGTTGACGTTGGATTTGCTTTGGATTTCTCATCTATTAATTTCAGCAAATCATCTGGATGATAGATTGTTTGATTATCAACATCCATAGGAAACCCCAAACCATCGCGTATGTCAATTAACTCCCTTACAAATTGTATTTTTTCATTTGGACCTAAATCAATCCATTTAGATAAATGTAAAGTTCTTTTAAAAAATGCTTTTTCAATTGCTTCAAAAACAGCATTTTTACCTTGACTTTCTTGAACGATTGTCACTCCAATCGAAGATCCTTGATTGGCAGGTCTAACAACAACCGGATATCCAATCTTACTGATGATTTCAGGATAAAATTCTTCATAATCGATTGTATCCCAATCATTTTTACTGATAACCGTAACTTCAGGACAGGCAAAACCTGCTTTGCTCATTAATTTCTTTTGAAAGGATTTATCCATTCCGATGGAACAAGCCCTAAGTCCTGATCCCGAATAAGGAATTTTCAGACTGTCCAGTAATCCTTGTATTTGTCCATCTTCTCCAAAGCTTCCGTGGAGAGTCAAAAATGCAAAGTCAATCAGATTGGGTAATTCTGCTAATTCTATTTTTCTACCCAATTTTTGTATAATCTTTTCTTGTAATTCTAAATTTTGTGTCGCAATGCTTTCGATATATATTTGAAAATCATGATTTGATTCTGGAAGAAATTCCACCGGAGGACAAAAGTCTCTGATTGTACCCTTATAAACATATTCCCAATCAAGTAATATGAAGTTTCTGAAAGAATCGACGAATATTGGAATGGTCTCAAAAATGGATTTATTGAGGGTGTCAAATACAGTTCTTCCTCCTGCAAATGAAATTTCTCTTTCTCTGGATGGACCGCCGAAAAATATTCCTATTTTCATCAAGCTTTTGCGATTGTTAAATTATCCGTAAAGTTAAGCTTTCTCCTCTAAATAAAAAACCTGCTCATTTTTTGGAAATGAGCAGGTTTAATCAGTCTGGATTTATTTATTTCTGAATAATCATCTTTTGGGTAAAAATACCTGTTGAAGTGATAATGTTTACAAAATAAATTCCATCAACTAAATTTTGTGTAGTTAACTTATTGCTCAAAATTTCATCTTGCTGGAAAGTTTTAATCTTGATACCTTGAAGATTGAAGACATCAATTTTGTCTACTTTGGTATTTAAATCCGTCAGTGAAATTTGCCAGTAATCTTTTGCAGGGTTAGGATAGAGCAGCACAGGGGTGTTTGCAACGTCTTTTGTGCTTATCAATATGCTGTCATCAGGTTTTATATTAAATTGTAATATTCCTATCCAGCCTCCTTCTCCATCTTGTACAGTGAAGTAGAATTTATCAGATGTAGCATTTCCATCTGTATTGAAATAAGAGATTGCTGAATTATTGATATCTTGTTGAGTAAATTGATCACCTACCTTGATCTGACCATTTCCTTTTCCAAGTAAACCGAATTCAGGCAATTTTACAACAGTATAGGTAAGTTGGTCTGCACTGTTGTTTTGGTCACCTGTTTCCAGATGTAAAAGATCAATCTTTTTACCTGAAAGTGGTTTTAGTTTTAGGGTATCATTGGTAATCAGATATGGTGGATTTAAACTTACACTTGTACATACTTTTAAAGTCCATTCACTTAACTCACCTCCACCGCTGACTTGATCATCCTTGACATTTAGTGTCCACTCCCCGGAGCTTTCTTCTCCTATTAAGGCTGAGAAAGCTTGTTTGGGTTTGAAAACATTACCCATGGTTGGAGGGCATGTAAATCCTTTTGAAGCATTATCATCTAATCCAAAATCAAATGAACTTGAAAAACTAGAACATTGATCTTCAAATAAAATAACTTTCGTGCCTTTTGGACTTTGTAGAAAAACATCTAAATCATCAAAATATTCGTGGAAACCTTTAATTTTTGAGATACTCACATCACTGATTGCACCATTTCCTAATATTGTTATTTTTGATGTAACAGTTGGTGTGCCACTTGCTGAAATTCCTTTCTTTCCATCAAGATTTTTAAAGTTATCACATGAAAGTGTTATCGTATGAAAAGCATTTATCTCGCTCCAATCTCCTGATTTACACTCATTTATCGGCCTAACTCTCCAAAAGTAAAGAGAACTTTCAGAAAGTGGGTTTGAAAGCGTATATTGATTTGATTGTAAACCGTATTTTTTTTCTATGATTGTCGAGCCAAATGCCGGCGAAGTCGCTATTTCTACATCATAACTAGTGGCTCCACTTATTGGTTTCCAATCAAATATTGGGGATTTAGTAACCCCGGAAGCACCATTATCAGGTGATTGTAATTGATAAGCTCCAAATGTTGAAGCTACAACTTCAAGAGGTATTAGTCTTGAAAAAGTATCCAATCCCGGTGCTTTAGCCAACACTTCCACAAGATATGATCCTGACAAGGTGGTCTCATCAAAACTTAAATTCAATGCAGAATATTCATTCGGCGATACAGGGTTCTTGGTGAAATTATAAGTGCAACCTGCCGGAAGCCCTTTGACTTCATAGCTTACAGCTTGGTTATAACCGTTAAACGGTGTTAAAAACAGATCAATGCTTATGTTTTCAGGAGTACAGAATTTCTGAAAGCAATTTGAAGTATTAAAATAAAGCGCTTCGGCTGTTGGTTTTGTGATCGCAAAATTTTGGTTGCTGATATCAAAAAACACATTTCCATAAGCTTGTACCCTAATTCTTGCAGAGGTTAATGCATTTGGTATGGCCGGAACAATAATGGTTTCTGATCCATCATTTGGTGTTTGACAAGCCAAGGTATATGGATAGTTAAATCCACCATCAATTGACAATAGAATGTTGACATATTTGCAGTTAACCGGTGAGCCATCTGTATTTGCAACATCCCATGTGACAGTCTGAGCAGAGGTCATTGGCCATGTGACAAAATTATTTGGATAAGTTACCAAAAAAGGTCCGGCTTGATCGGTTGCTTTAAAATTCATCTTATCAGCCCCGGTGGCGCCACCACCAAAATTATTGTCTCTTACTACAACCTGGAAGGTAAGGTCTCTGGAGTATGTAGGTAAAACCTCGCTTATGGTAGATGTATTGGAAACTATTTTATCCATTCGTGGGAACACCCGTTTTGAAACATTTTGAGGGGCAAAAACTCTGAAAGCAGGTGCAGTAAGTTCTGGTGCACCCAGAGGAGATTGAGGACCTAAATCGTATTCTTCCCAAGAGTAGGTAAGCGTATCAGAATCTTCGTCTATCCCTTTACAATTTAGTTCAAATGGCGTTGAGATTGGTATGTAAAAATTGTTAGGATGATCTATTGTAACTTCAGGCACATGATTGCCTAGTTCAACTTTACTCGCACATCCATCTCCAAAACTCACATGCATGTAGGACAAAATTTCCTCAAGCGCACCAACATTGTACATTGCATCACTGTTTGTTGTTACATCGTTGCTGCCACACGCCCCCGAATAAGACATGATGGTATTTCCACTTCCCGGTTCAAATGCGGTACCCGGATTTTCATTCTGACCACAATTGTTGAACGAGTGGTTTGCACCCATTTGGTGACCCATTTCATGTGCCACGATGTCAATCCAATATGGATCATTCTTTGGAGTAAAAAGGGTTGAGCCACCGCGAGCCTTCTGAAATCTGCACACCTGTGCCAACTGAGCAAGACCAACCACACCACCTGCAAACGATCTACCAAAAACATGGCCTATGTCAAAGTTCGCAGTACCAATATTCTGGGCCAAGACAGTAGTGTTTGAACCAATCATTTGGGCCAAATCACCATCGGTATAAGCATCAGTAGCCTCATCGAAAAATACTATCTTGTCGTTGTCATTTACAAGAACAAATTGAACTGAAAGATCCTTTACCAATACCTGGTTGATTCTGTTAACGGCGGTATTCAGTTCTGCAATAACATCTGCCACTGTTGTTCCGATAAATTGAGAATAAAGCGCAGTTGCAGCTATAGCAATTCGATATTTATTTAGTGGTAATGTTGATGTTCTTGTTTTAGCCTTT
>JAEUUM010000202.1 GCA_016787375.1 Saprospiraceae bacterium | reverse complement strand
TTTTGACAAAGCATTTGGTGAAGGTGAAGTTAACTCAGAAGCAGAAGCAAAGGAATTAATACGCAGGACACTAAAGCGTAGGTATGATTATACAGCTGATTCTCTATTGTTTAGGGAGATTCAAACTAAACTTATGGATGAAAATCCGGTAAGCTTACCCGATGCATTTCTTAAAAGATGGTTGTTAATTGCAAATGAAGGAACAACTCCTGAAGCCATTGAAAGTGAATATGAAATGTTCGCAAAAAACCTTCAATGGACAATAATCAAAAACAAACTCATCGAAAAATATAACGTTGAGGTGACAGCTGAGGAGATAAAAGATGGCTTCCGTAATTATTATGCAAGCTACTTTGGAATGCAGATACCTGATGACATGATGAATACATTTTTAGAAAAAATCATGCAAAAACAAGATCAGGTTGAAAAAATGTATGAAGACCTACTTATTGACAAGCTTTTCAGGGGATTAAAAGATGAATTTAAACTCGATCTGCAACCAATTTCCATAGAGGATCTTGACAAAAAAGCAAAAGCAATACAAAATAAACACAACCACGACCATGACCACGACCACGACCATGACCATGATCATGACCACGATCACGATCATGATCACGATCATTAAGACATATTGAATTTTGGTGTGTTAATTCTCGGCCTCGAACCAAAAGGGAGCTTGATTGTTTGGAGATTGTCAATATCTTTGCAGGGTTATGATTAAATTCTACTCGACAAAGTTTGAAGCGACTGTATTAGAATAATAATTTTTCAAAAAAATAAAAGAAAATGATACCAAAGGACGAATTTAAAAAGTATGCCACCGGGCATCTGGGCATGAGCAGCATGCATTTAGAAAAATATATGCAAGTTTCAGCTCCAAATATTCATGCCTTTACACCCCAGGTAATTGAAGAACGTTCACTGAATGTAGTAGGAATGGACGTTTTTAGCCGACTAATGATGGACAGAATCATCTTCATGGGTGTGCCGGTAACTGATTATGTTGCAAATGTTATTCAGGCTCAACTTTTGTTTCTTGAGTCAACTGACCCAAAAAGGGACATTCAAATGTTTATAAATAGTCCTGGAGGTTCGGTTATTGCAGGTCTCGGTATTTATGATACCATGCAATATGTAACACCTGATATAGGTACAATCTGCACAGGACTTGCGGCGTCGATGGGAGCTGTTCTTCTTGCAGCAGGAGCAAAAGGTAAACGAACTTGCTTGTATCATAGTAGGGTTATGATTCACCAGCCAATGGGTGGTATGGAAGGTCAGGTTACAGAGATGGAAATCAGCTACAAACTGATCAAGCATCTTCAAAAACAACTTTATGACATACTTTCATTTCACACAGGACAACCTTATGAATCCATTGAAAAAGACTGTGACAGAGATAACTGGATGACAGCTGAAGAGGCCAAAATTTATGGCTTGGTTGATGAAGTTTTAGAAAGAAATAATCCACGCAAAAAAGAGGATGACAAAAAATAGTCAAAAAACAGAACATTGTTCATTTTGTGGTAGACCAAAATCTGAAACAGCAATGTTGATTTCAGGGATTGATGCTAAAATTTGCGATGCCTGTTCGCTGCAAGCAGCTGATATTGTGCATGCAGAATCTAACAAATCAAGTTCTGTTGCGAATGCAAATACTCCTAATTTGAACGGAAAAACACCAAGAGATATCAAAAACCATCTTGATGAATATGTTATTGGTCAGGAAGAAGCAAAAAAGGTGCTTTCTGTTGCTGTATATAACCACTACAAACGTCTTGGTCAAAAGTCAACCGATGGTGTTGAAATTGAAAAATCCAATATTCTTTTCGTTGGACCTACCGGTACCGGTAAAACACTTATTGCTAAAACCATTGCAAGGCTTTTAAACGTTCCTTTCTCTATTGTAGATGCAACAGTTTTTACTGAAGCAGGCTATGTTGGAGAAGATGTCGAAAGTATTTTGAGCAGATTGTTGCAGGTATGCGACTATAACGTTGCTCAAGCTGAAAAAGGAATTATCTACATTGACGAAATTGATAAAATAGCACGTAAAGGCGACAACACTTCTATCACCAGAGATGTTTCAGGTGAAGGTGTTCAACAGGCATTGTTAAAACTTCTTGAAGGTACAGATGTAGCTGTTCCGCCTCAAGGTGGCAGAAAACACCCTGAACAAAAATTAATTACTGTTAATACCAGTAATATACTATTTATATGTGGCGGGGCATTTAATGGTCTCGACAAAATAATCGCCAGAAGGGTCAATACTCAGGTAATCGGATACAAGAACAAAGATGAACTTCGGTTGGATAAGGAAAATATGCTTCAATATGTCAATCATATTGACCTCCGGACTTTCGGTCTGATTCCAGAATTGATAGGCCGACTACCTGTGCTTGTACACCTTAATGACCTTGATAAGGAAGCCATGATCAAGATTCTTACTGAACCTAAAAATTCACTGATCAAACAGTATAAAAAGCTTATGGAAATGGAAGGCATAGATCTTGATTTTAATCAGGATGCCCTAAATTTTATTGCCGATAAAGCCATTGAATTTAAATTGGGTGCCAGAGGATTGCGATCTATCTGCGAATCAATCATGACAGACGCTATGTTTGAATTACCGGGGAATAAAGAAATAAAGAAATTTACGGTTGACCTGAAATATGTACAATCCAAACTTTCAGAAACCAGATTACACAAATTAAAAGCAGCATAATCCTATGTTTACTATCAATATTTACCTTCGTTTTGCACTCATTATTATAGGTCTTGTGGGTGGTATTGCCTTGTCTGCCGCTTATGGGTTTTGGTATGGATTTTTCTTCATTCTCTTCGGTATTGTTATGCTTGTGGGTTATTTTCTGCTTGGTACGGTCCAGTCATCGGCTATGTTGATGCAGTCAATGAATTTTGAAGCAGTCGAGAAACGATTGGCGTTAACATTTTTTCCGAAGCTATTATACAAAGCAAACAGAGCATACTTATATATGATTAAAGGTACCATGGCAATGTATAAAAAGGATTTTAGCACAGCAGAACTTTATTTACAAAAAGCTCAGGATACAGGTCTGGCAACTGAAGGTGAAAAAGGTACAGTGTATTTCCAACTTGCCAACATTGCTGCACAAAAAAATAATTGGGTGGCTGCTCAGAATCATTTCAAAAAAGCAAAAGAGTACAAAGTTTCTGATCCTGAAATGAAAGAGCAATATCGTCAATTCGAAAAAGCCCTGGCAAGCAGGGGTGCAATGAACCCCGCAAACAGAGGCATGATGATACAACCTGGAGGTAAAAGAAAACGACCACGTGGTATGTAATTGTGTTTTTAAAATTTGACTACAAAAAAACCTGATTCTTGGTTAATAAGAATCAGGTTTTTTTATTCCTTTCAATAATACTTATGTCAAAAGCAATCGCTTATCTTGATATCAATATTTCTCCTTTTAGTTGAATAGTTTTACCAGGTCGGAGTTCTATTTCTGCCATAAATACATAAACACCCTGACCACATTTCTTTCCGTTTACTGTTCCATCCCATGCCGATTCATTGTCAGATGGATGAAACCCGGAAGTTGTAAAAACCATCCCCCCCCATCTGTCATATATTGAAAGTTGTTTTACCCTTGCTTGAGGGTTTGAAGAATAAATTCTCCAGGTGTCGTTTATACCGTCTCCATTTGGTGAAAATACATTTGGAGTGAATGCGTCAGCATTGTCTTTCACTTTAACAAACAATTGATCCTTTGCCACACAACCTCCTTCATCTGTTACCAGGACATTAAAAATGGTATCAGACAATATGGTGACAAAAGCATTTGTGCACCCCTCGCATATCAATGGAGTCCATTCAATTGAACCAATATTAGATCCATTAATATTGGCCGTTACTTGAATGTCTGTACCATTATCGACCACAAGATCTGCCCCAAGATCAACGGTTAATGGGTTACCGGCATTCAAAGATATGTTTGTTGAATATTCACAACCATTTGCATCAGTTATCACCAAGAACTGCTGTCCAATTTTTAAATCGCCGAATACATTGTTCGAAGAAGCTGCACTCCCATTCAGGCTGATCAAGTATGGTCCTTGCCCTCCTGAAATATTTAAAATTTCAATTTCACCATTGGTACCATCCTGACAAGCAGGTTCTGTTTTATTGGTTGTAAAGATTGATGGCAGATCATCCACAACAGCTACATAAATAGTGGTATCAAAAATACACCCAAGAGCATCTTTGATTGAAACATCAACATTGCCCGCTGCCAATCCTGAAATCAAACTTGAAGAACCAAATGAAGTATTGTTAAAATTCAACAAATAAGGTGCTTGCCCACCCGATATATTCTGTATTTCTATGCTGCCATTGGAAGCTGCTATACATCCAGGATTTTTGACCAACTCAGAAAATTTATTGGGTAAATCTTCTGAAATTGAAACGGTTACATCATAGTTTGCGGTACATCCTTCATCATCTTTAATCGCAATATTGACCGTCCCGGGAGTTAAGTTGTTAAATATAGTCTGGGTTGAATATGCACCTTGATTGAAGCTGTATGTATGTGGTGATACTCCTCCCGTTTGAGAGGTGACCTCTATCTTAGCATTATTTGCTACATCACACGATGCTCCTGTAATTTTTAATCCAGGTTCTTGTGGCAAATCCTCTACAACATCCAGTACAATTGTGGTGTCAAACATACATTTATCAATATTTTCAATCACAATCTGGTAACTTCCTGACGCAAGATTAGCAAAGCTTGAAGAAGCAGTTGGTGTGCCGGCATTCAATGAATAAGTAAAAGGCGTTCCGGTTCCAATGGCAATCACATCAATCTGACCATTATCAGCAACTGCGCAATTTGGATTTTTAAAAGTAAAATCAATGGAAGAAATGAACGCATCGTTATTTTTCAACAGAACACTATCAATATGAATACAACCATTCAAAGGATCTGTAATGGTAAGATAGTACCAACTTTGTGTAGTTGCTGTGACCGAGTTGTCGGTAAGTGTTCCTTGCAAATTTCCGGTTTTTGTTGACCAGACTTGCGTGTATGTACCATTAGGACCATTTCCGGAAACACTCAAAACGACTCCGGAACCATCGCATGGAATGAAATTACTGCTTGAAACCAGGTTTACATCATCCGGTTTTTTAATATTTTCAATAACCAATATAGAATCTATGGATGCGCATCCATTGCTGTTATCTGTAACCTCAAGAAAATATTTACCGGGTTTACAAGCGCTGTTAGATGTTGAATTTGACGGGCTGTTCAAACAAACTCCTGTCCAGTTATAAATAAAAATAGGACCAGTATCTGTACCGGCAGTTAACAAATCAACTTTATTGTTAACACAAGTAAGCTCAGCACTGACCTGAAGATCCACATTTGGGTATATTATTTTGTCCAATACCAAAAAGCTGTCCCTTCTGGTGCAGTCCCAAACATTATCTTTTACTTCAGAATAATACCATCCGGGTTTTGAGACATAAATGATTGATTTGGTACTGTCTGCAATGATGGTTTTATTTTCATCAAACCAAGTAAAAGAGTAGTCATTACTTCCATTGGAGGTCATTACTTCCAATGGAATTTTGGTTGTTTTACAATCTATAAAATTTTGGCCTTTTGGTTGTAAATCTATGGTCATTGGGCACTCAAGTACAAAATAAGCATAGAGTGTGTCCGGCTTTTTTATTTGCGAAATTATATCAATGGCTTGGGTTCCCGGATTTATTGGAATAGAACTTGACTCCCATTTATCAAACAGCCAGCCTGTACCTGGTTTAGCGCTAAAATTAAGATCAGTGCCACCATAGTATTTTCCGACA
>JAEUUM010000174.1 GCA_016787375.1 Saprospiraceae bacterium | reverse complement strand
CAACTCATCAAACATATCTTCTTTAACATCCGGGTATTATACTTTGACTATTACTGATTCAAAAAGTTGTGCTGTAGTCAAATCAGCTTTTGTTGATAAAACATCTCCATTGTCAATTGGCTTTGTCTCTGTTCCTGCATCTTGTATTTTTAGCAGTGATGGCAATATTACGGCAAATGCAATAAATGGGACACCTCCATACAGCTATACCTGGAGTACGGGTTCAACGGGAAACACAATCTCTGCTTTGAAGGCCGGTAATTATTATGTTAATGTGGTTGATGCTAATGGTTGCAATAATATTCAAAAAGTTGTTTTACCTTTTGACGTTAACAACGATGATTGTTATTGCAAAATTGAAGGAACTGTATTTCATGATGTAAATGAAAATTGCATCCAGGATGCCGGCGAACAAGGAATAATCAATGCACAAATGTATTGCAAAGGAATAGGATACACCTATACAGATGCCAATGGTTATTATTCATTCATTGTGCCAACGGGTACATACGAATTATCGGAATCCATAAAAACTTACTCACCTTTATCAGGATGTCAGAATAACAAAATTGCAGTAAGTACATTAGCAGCAACGGGTTGTGTAAAAACCTACAACTTCGCTAATAAATTGAACCCAATTAATGATGTTCATATAAGCTTGTGGAATGATAATCAACCTGTACCGGGTTTCAATTATATTCAAAACCTGGTGGTTACGAATGATGGAACCATTCCTGAAAATCAAGTTATCTCAAGCTATAAAACCGATAATCAAATAGGTGTTCCTGCATTTACCCCAAATTTTTTAAATCAATTGGTTTCAACAGGATATTATAATAATGGACCGTTTATTATGCTGAACCCTGGAAATTCTGAAAAAATCAAAGTAGAATATACCGTTCCTACCAATATTCCATTGAGTACTGAACTTTATTTCACAGACAGTACCAACTACCAATATCCAATGAGTAGTTGGGTAAATGACTACACTCCATGGAATAATGTTAATCAATTGCGGACCTATGTTGTTGGTTCTTATGATCCGAATTTTATTGAAGTTTCGCCGCAAGGGGCTACTGAAAAGGGCTTGATAGGTACGCAAGATTCAGTATTGGAGTACATGGTACATTTTCAAAATTTAGGAAATTACTTTGCAACCGATGTCAGAGTGGAGTGCATTTTGGATAAAAATCTTGACTGGCCATCTGTAAAACCGATTTACAGTTCAGCTCCTTCAAGTGTAACCTTGAATGAAAAGGGCATACTTACTTATAGTTTTAAAAATATAAAGCTTTATCCGGAGAATTGGAATGTAGAATTAAGTAAGGGATTTTTTACATTCACTGTTAAACAAAAGCCAGGCCTTGTGAAGGATACTGAAATAAAAAATTTAGCAGATATTTATTTTGATTTCAATCTGCCCGTCAGAACCAACAATACACTCAATACCATTGATTATCGTGTGAGCACAAATCCTGAACTAAACGAAGGATTGGTTAAAATGCTTTTCCCAAATCCTGCCGGCACAACATTTAGTATAAAATTTGCTAATGAGGTTGAAGGTCTTGTAAACATCAATGTGCTTGATCTTTTTGGAAGATCAGTAAAAACTGAAAAAATTATTGTTCAATCAAATTCAGTTGTTGAAATGAATATTAACGATCTAAGCAATGGTACTTATTTTGTTAACCTTTCTACAGAATCAGGCCTGAACAGCACCCATAAGCTGGTAGTGGTGAAAGAATAATTTGATCTCTAATGAAAACTAATACCCTTCTCTTTGTTATGGTCTTAGAGGAGGGTTTTGTTTTTTATTTCAGATGACTGCTGAGAGAAACTTAATATTTGGACAAATTCAAAATGGAGACAAGGATT
>JAEUUM010000211.1 GCA_016787375.1 Saprospiraceae bacterium | reverse complement strand
CTCAGAACTCAAATGGATATGTTGGTGATGGAGAATTGTGTGATCTCGAGACATTTTTAAGGTGGGGCAATAATAATTTCCCTTTTTTTAAGTGTGATAGGGAGTGGAATTATTATCAAAAAAATCATACGTTTGTAAATCTAAATCAGGATTACAATAAAACTGTAAACCAATATCAGGATTAATTATTTAACCTGTAAACTTTTTTTAGGACGAGTCAAAATAAAAATTTCCCCCTTTAGAGGGGGCTAGGGGGTGGAAGTGTTCTGATCACCAGCTAACTGCAAAATCGTACAATACTATTAGTGTGGAATACACACAAGATAGAATAAAACTCGTCTACCGCCTTAATACCTCTACCGACGAAAAGTCGGAACAAGTCCGAAGGGGGAAAATAATTCAGAATTATACAAACAAAATAAAAATTTCCCCTTTAGAGGGGGCTAGGGGGTGGAAGTGTTCTGATCACCATTTAACCGCAAAATCGTAAAATATTGTTAGTGTGGAATACACACAAGATAGTATAGAACTCGTCTACCGCCTTAATACCTCTACCGACGAAAAGTCGGAACAAGTCCGAAGGGGGAAAATATTTCAGAACTAGAGAAACAAAATAAAAATTTCCCCCTTTAGAGGGGGCTAGGGGGTGGAAGTGTTCTGATCACCAGCTAACAGCAAAATCGTATAATATTGTTAGTGTGGAATACACACAAGATAGAATAGAACTCGTCTACCGCCTTAATACCTCTACCGACAAAAAGTCGGAACAAGTCCGAAGGGGGAAAATATTTCAGAACTAAACAAACAAAATAATAGTTTCCCCCTTTAGAGGGGGCTAGGGGGTGGAAGTGTTCTGATCACCAGCTAACAGCAAAATAGTATAATATTATTAGTGTGGAATACACACAAGATAGAATAGAACTCGTCCACCGCCTTAATCTCTCCACCGACGAAAAGTTGGAACAATTCCAAAGGGGGAAAATATTTCAGAATAGAGAAACAAAATAAAAATTTCCCCCTTTAGAGGGGGCTCGGGGGTGGAAGTGTTCTGATCACCAGCTAACCGCAAAATCGTAAAATATTGTTAGTGTGGAATACACACAAGATAGAATAGAACTCGTCTACCGCCTTAATCCCTCTACCGACGAAAAGTCGGAACAAGTCCAAAGGGGCAAACATATTAAACAGCCAATGAAAGTCTCCATCATAACAACTTCATATAATAGTGCATCAACCATAAGAGATACGCTTTTGAGTGTTGCTGCACAGGATTATCCACACATAGAACACATCGTCATAGATGGTGGCTCTACCGATGGTACACTTAATATCGTTTCAGAGTTTCCACATATAGCTAAGGTAGTTTCAGAAAAAGACAAAGGTATTTATGATGCAATGAACAAAGGAATACACTTGGCTACAGGCGATTTAATTGGTATTCTTAACTCAGATGATTTTTATACCAATCCGAAAGTGTTATCAAATGTTGTATCTAAAATTTGGGAGGATGGTACTGATACCTTATATGCGAATCTTGATTATGTAGACTCATTGAATACAAAATTGATCGTTCGAACATGGATATCAGGCAATTACAGTCAACGCAAATTTCGATTTGGGTGGATGCCACCACACCCTACATTTTTTGTAAAAAAATCTGTTTATGACAAATACGGATTGTTCGACCTTTCATTTACTACAGCAGCCGATTACGAAATCATGTTGAGATTTTTATTAAAAAATCATGTCTCCACGAGTTATCTACCCGAGACCATTGTGCATATGCGAGCGGGTGGTCACAGTAATGCCTCATTGTCACATCGTCTCAAAGCAAACGCAGAAGACAGTCGTGCATGGAAAAAAAATAAACTCACCCCATATTTTTTTACCACCATTCTCAAACCAGCCAGGAAAATCCACCAATTCTTTCCGAATAAAAAGTAATCTATCCAGCAAGCTGTTCGCTGAAATTCATTCAAGTATCAAACTTTGCCCTCCATTTCGACAAAAGTGCTGGCCACTGGTCCTGACAACGGTGGATTATGTTTTCTCACCCTTACCATCACTTCAATCATTTGCTTTTCTCCCTGATGTTCCAATTTTCTGGTTAGCAATTGAAGTATTTCATCTAAAATACTCTTCGCAACTTTCTCGATAAGTTCAAATTGGAATCCCATTATATCAGCGCAAATCTTGTAAATATCTTCATAGTTTACTGTATCTGTAATTTTATCAGATAAGCCTGCTTTTTCCAAATCCATTTTAAAATGTACATCAACTACGAATGTGGTTCCAACGACATTCTCAGCTTCATAGTGTCCATGATAGGCATGAAACTGCATTCCTTCAATTCCTAATTTTCCCATTTGACTTTGTTTCAGCATTTATTATTATGCTTCTGCAACAAAAGTCTGATATTTTTTGTAATTAATGAAGCATTTTTAATAATTGTAAAATGCCTGAAAAATCGTTTCGTCGGTAAAATCAGAATATTTATCAAAAAAAATCAATAAATGATATAAAATATTCTGAAAATCAAGTTGCAGATAGCAACTAACAGTATTTATCATTATTTTTGCATTCAAATCTAATCAAAATGGAAACCAACACCACTTCAAGCCAAAATGGTCAAAGAACAGCTAAGGAAGACAGATATCAGCACCATGATTATTACCTGATGGATGAACTTTTATCACAAGATCATTTACTCGCGAGGGATGCTGTGCGCGCATGGGTAAAGCAAGAAGTAAGCCCAATAATTGAAGATTATTCAAACAGAGCCGAATGTCCAAAACATTTGTTCAAAGGTCTGGCTGAAATAGGTGCTTTTGGGCCAAGTTTGCCTGCTGAATACGGATGTGGCGGAATGGACGAAATAGCTTATGGTGTGATCATGCAAGAGCTCGAAAGAGGAGACTCCGGCATTCGATCCATGGCTTCTGTTCAAGGTTCTTTGGTCATGTATCCGATATACAGATTTGGTTCAGAAGAACAAAAGAAACATTACCTGCCAAAATTGGCTTCAGGTGAATACATTGGTTGTTTTGGGCTTACCGAACCCGACCATGGTTCGAATCCGGATGGCATGATTACAAATATTGTTGATGATGGAGATTCTTATATCCTGAATGGCGCAAAAATGTGGATAACCAATAGCCCGGTTGCGGACATTGCTGTTGTTTGGGCCAAAGACGAACAAGGCATCATCAGAGGCCTAATCGTCGAAAAAGGCATGAAAGGTTTTTCTGCTCCTGAAATTCACGGAAAATGGTCATTAAGGGCTTCAATAACCGGTGAACTTGTTTTTGAAGATGTTCGCGTTCCAAAAAAGAATTTGTTGCCAAATGTTCAAGGGCTTAAAGGTCCTTTGACTTGTCTTTCAAAAGCCAGATATGGTATTGCTTGGGGCGCAATAGGTGCAGCACTTGATTGTTATGATTCAGCTTTGAGATATTCACAAGAAAGAATTCAGTTTGGAAGGCCAATTGGTGGCTTTCAACTAACTCAGAAAAAGCTTGCTGAGATGATCACTGAAATCACCAAAGCACAACTTTTGACCTGGAGGCTGGGTACACTTGCTAATGAAGGTCGTGCAACTCCTGCACAGATCTCAATGGCCAAAAGAAATAACGTCAACATGGCTCTTGAAGTAGCTCGTGAAGCAAGACAAATACATGGTGGAATGGGAATCACCAACGAATATCCTGTCATGCGTCACATGATGAACCTCGAAACAGTGCTGACTTATGAGGGCACACATGATATCCATTTATTGATAACAGGTATGGATGTTACCGGACTAAATGCGTTTAAATAATTGTTAATTTATATTGTTGTAGAAATAATTGGACAAATCAAAGCATTAATACCATTAACCATTAAAATATTTCATGCCTAAAAGCCTTATTTTATTGACATTATTCCTGATTGGGTTCAAAGGAGCAGGTACAGCACAACAGAATAAAGCTGATGACAAATCAGATGAAATCTTTCTAAACAACCCATCTTTTGAAGACACTCCCCATGCAGGTACAAGAGGTGGCTCCAGCATAGATGGTTGGTATGACTGTGGTAGACAGTATTTTCCAAATGAAACTGCTCCGGATATTCACCCCGGCTTGGATGCCAGTTTGCCATATTTCAATGTTAGAAATAAACCTTATGATGGCAAAACTTTTTTGGGTCTTGTTGTACGTGAAAACAACTCCTGGGAATCTGTAGGCCAGCGGTTATCCAGAGCGCTTAAAGCCAAAAAATGCTATAGTTTTTCAATATACCTTTGTAAGTCTGACACATACCAAAGCCCTGTCGAAAGGGACCCGAATGAACAGGTTCCGTTTACACAACCCATCCAACTTCGCATTTGGGGTGGAAACAACTATTGCTCAAGACAAGAGCTTTTAGCATCTTCATCACTGGTCAAAAACACAAATTGGGTAAAATACCAATTTAAATTTAACCCTAAACAAGATTTTAACTACATATTGCTGGAGGCTTTCTATGAAATGCCAATCTTGTTTCCTTATAATGGAAATCTTTTATTAGACAAGGCTTCAGCTATAATAGAGTTCGATTGTGATGACCCAATAGCTTCTGTTGAAAAGAAGAACCCCGCTCCGGCAAAACCCAAAACTAATGCTGCTCAGGCTACTTCCTCAACTCCTGTTGTGGTTCAGCCTGCTCCAAAACCGGAGGCAGCTTTCTCCAATCTGAATATCAAGGAGCTGAAAGAAGGCCAAACCATCAGAATCGACAAGTTATTTTTTGCCGCAGATTCAACAAATTTTAGCAAAGAATCTAATCCGGTGCTCAAGGAATTAGCTGATTTTATGCGTTCAAACCCGAAAATAGTGGTTGAAATAGGCGGTCACACCAACGATATACCTGAAAATTCATATTGCGACAGATTGTCAACCCTAAGGGCAAAATCTATTTACGATTATCTACTGAGTGTGGGAGTTCAGGAAAGCCGCCTTAAGTACAAAGGATATGGTAAACGTATGCCACTCACTACCAACAAAACTGCTGAAGGAAGAAAAAGAAATCAGCGCGTTGAGATCAAAATTCTCAGCATGAATGGCTGATATCAGGATTATTCGTACCTTTCACCCATAATTTTTTGTTATGAAACAAGCTTATATTGTAGGAGGAGTCAGAACTCCTGTTGGTTCATTTGGTGGAAGTTTGTCGCATAGTCGCGCTGATGATTTGGCCGCCCATGTTATCAAAAATCTTATCTCTAAATATTCTGGAATTGATCCTTCAAGTATTTCCGATGTAATAATGGGTTGTGCCAATCAGGCAGGTGAAGATAACCGAAATGTCGCCCGAATGGCTTTGTTGTTGGCAGGTTTACCTTATTCTGTTCCGGGAGAAACCGTAAATAGACTTTGTGCATCAGGAATGTCAGCCGTCATTCACGCTTGCCGTGCGATCAGATCTAACGAAGGTGATGCATTTATTGCCGGAGGAGTTGAGAATATGACAAGAGGTCCGTGGGTCATATCCAAAGCATCTACTCCTTTTGGTCGCGATGCCGAAATGCACGATACCAGTTTTGGCTGGCGTTTCATCAATAAAGAATTGCAGCGTATGTATGGTACAGACAGCATGGGGATGACCGCTGAAAATCTTGCTGCTAAATTCAATATCTCAAAAGATGATCAGGACGCCTTTGCCTGCAATTCTCAACAAAAGGCCACTAATGCAAGAGATTCCGGCAGGTTTGAATTGGAAATTGCTCCAATTGAAGTAAAAAAGGGAAAAGAATCGATAGTTTTTGCTCACGATGAATTTATAAAACCCAATACCACCCTTGAAATTTTAGCAAAACTTAAACCTTCATTCAGAAAGCAGGAAGAGGGTGGAACGGTCACAGCGGGCAACGCCTCCGGGCTGAACGATGGGGCCGCAGCTGTATTGGTTGCATCTGAGGAGTACATGATTCAAAATAAACTTAAACCATTGACCAGAATTGTCTCAAGTGGTGTTGCGGGTGTGGAACCCAGAATAATGGGTATTGGCCCTGTTGAAGCCTCAAATCTCGCTCTAAAAAGAGCCGGACTTACCCTAAATCAAATGGATATAATCGAATTGAACGAAGCATTTGCTGCTCAGGTTCTGGCATGTACCCGCTCCTGGGGTTTAGAAAACAACGATCAAAGAATCAATCCAAATGGTGGTGCCATTGCCATTGGTCACCCTCTTGGTATGTCCGGTACAAGGATTCTCCATTCTGCTTCCCTCGAATTACACAAGAGGAATGCAAAATATGCATTGGTGACTATGTGTATTGGAGTGGGGCAAGGTTACGCAGTAGTGTTAGAAAAGGTGTGATTATTCCATTGCATTCACCCAGGTCATGATTTTGAATGCTTTGTTTAAATCTTTGGCAGGCTCGGTAGTATAGTAATACACCTCCTTTGTTCCCGTTGACATTGAAAAGTAATTTTCACTGAATGTTCCTTTTAAGTCGGTTGAAATCAATATTCCGGGATTTATCGCATCTGATTGTATGGTAATTATATAGCCCTCTTTAATTTCTTTCACAGTAAAACTTAGTTTGTCTTTCATCAAATTCAAATCTTTTGGGCTTTCGGCGAAATCAAAATCTTCAAAGACCAATTTGCCCTGAGATGTTTTCAACCTGCTTACAAAACAAAGGTTTTTTGAACCGTATTTTTCTATTTGATCTTTAACATCCAGATTGATTATTTCTGTACTTGAGAATGGTTTGACTACAATTGATTTACTAGTTTTCGCTACTTCTTTCCCGTCGAGTGTAAAACTACTTATTTCCAGTTCCATATTTTGTTCATTTTCGTTTTCGGTGACGAGCATTGCTGTCAACTTGTTATTTTGAACTTTAGCATTAATTATGGTTTGTTGAAACAGCGATTTGGCTTTATATTGCAGAGCTTTCCATCTGCCAAAATAGTCAATGCTGCTCCACGATATTGCCGGCCAGCAATCGTTGAATTGCCAGTATAAGCTGCCCATACAAAATGGCATGGCAGACCGATGTGCAGCAATTCCCCTTCCAATTCCCTCTGCCTGCACCACTTGTGATAAATATACAAATGACTCAAAATCTTTTGCAGGTCTGAAATCGCGACTTATGTATATGCTTAAAAGTTCATTTCCACGATCGTGCTTTTGATGCGCTAAAATTGATATTTCATTTTGGTCGAGGTCCATTCCTGAAAAATACCTCAATGTGCTTATTTCAGGATATGACTGAAATCCAAATTCAGACATAAATCTTGGCACTTTTTCTTCATATTTACTAAAATCCTCTGCATCGTGCCACACCCCCCAATAATGGGCATCTCCTTCAAATCGATGCCTGATGTCCCCTCTTCCGAATTTTGGTGAAGACTCCCAATAGGGTACATTTTTGCCCCAATTTTTCACTGCTGTGGGTAATATTTCATTGAACACTTTGGTGTAAGCCTTTTCAAGATAATCTTTATTAGCAGGACTTTGTCCTTCTTTCCAGCCCCAGCGTTCCCAACCTTCTGAATTTTCGTTGTTGCCGCACCACAGAGCTATTGAAGGATGTTGTGAAATTTTCTTTACATTCTCTTCAGCCTCTATTTCAACATTTTGCAGAAATGATTCATCACCCGGATACATGGCACAGGCAAACATAAAATCTTGCCATACCAGCAAGCCCAGTGAATCGCAAATTTCATAAAAATGATCACTCTCGTAAATCCCTCCACCCCAAACTCGAAGCATGTTGAAATTCGAGCGTTTTGCATCTGATAACAAGCTAAGTGTTTTTTCGGGAGTTACTTGTTCAGGAAAAACATCAGCCGGTACATAGTTTGCGCCTTTTGCAAAAAGAGGTCTGTCATTTATCTTGAAATAAAAGCTTTCACCTTGGTTATCCGGTTTGGTTACCAGTTCTATCTTTCGGAATCCGATTTTTTTTGTGATTACCTCTTCTTTTCCGATCTGTCCTCCCTTGAATGTCAATTGGTAGAGATTTTGTTTCCCCATTCCATTTGGCCACCACAACAGAGGTTTTTTAATTTTAAAATCAAAAACCAATTTGTTTAATCCTTGGCTGAAGTTTACATTTCTACTTTGAATTTGTCCATCGAGAACTGTTTCAGCATAAAATTTTGAATTTTCATAAGCAAATATTTCAGCACTAACTTGAACAACTACTTCATCATCATGCAGCACATAATTGATATCAAGATTTTTAATGGACGGTTTGTATAAGTATTTAAGGTAAACCGGTTTCCAGATGCCCATGGCAATGTAGGTTGGTGCCCAGTCCCAGCCGAACTGAAACTGAGCTTTTCGGGTAAAAACTCGTTGACCTCCCGGGAAATTAACAGATAAGGAATCTTGAAATTTTTTGGTATAAACAAGCGGAGCCAGAAAATATACCTCTATTAAATTTTCACCGGGTTTTAGTGCCTGTTTTATGTCAAACTCATAGGAGCGAAACATGTTATCGGTCGAGAATATTTTTCGGTGATTTATGTAAATTACCGAGTACGTATCCAGCCCTAAAAACTGAAGCATGACCTGGTTGGCTTTAAGTTGGTCTGAGCTTACATTTATGGTTTTTTTATAAACCCAGTCGCTGTTGCCAATAAACTGCAGTCTGCTCTCAATATCTCCTCTGTAAGGATCAGCAATGCGTCTATTGGAGTTCAAAAGGCTGTGAATGGTTGACGGGACTTTCGCAGGAAACCAGTTTTCGATGTTTGCTTTTGAGGCTTCCCAAGTGTCAAGTTCAATGATCTCATTTTTTTGCTGTGCCTGTATGTGGTTGACAATAAAAGTGATATGGATTAAGAAGATTAGGTATTTGATTTTTGTTCTCATTGTTTGATGTTTTTGAAATAGCTCGCTGCAATGCTTGAGCCAATTGATAGTGAAGATGTAGCAGCAGGAGAGGGTGCATTACAGATATTCAGAGTCCTGCCTTTATCAAAAATAAGAAAATCGTCAGACAGATTTCCTTCTGAATCGCATGTTTGTGCCCTTACTCCAGCCCCCCCCGGCACCAGGTCATCAGATTCTATTTCAGGAATAAGTTGTTGTAAGGCTTTGGTGAATGCTGCCTTTGACCAGGATCGGTACATTTCTTCAAGACCTTCTTTCCAGTATTTAAGCATGATCTTATGAAATCCGGGGAATTTTAAAATTTCCCAAAGTTCTTTAAAATCAATATCTGATTTTTTATACCCTTCTCTTTTAAAGGCAAGCACAGCGTTGGGGCCGGCCTCAAGACCGCCGTGAATCATTCTGGTAAAATGAACACCCAGGAAAGGAAAATTGGGATTGGGAACCGGGTAAATAAGGTTTTTAACGAGGTAAGCCTTGTCAGGTTTAACAAAAAAGTATTCTCCTCTGAATGGAAGGATCTGAAGATTCTCAGCCTGCCCGGTCATTTGAGCTATTTTATCAGAATACAATCCGGCACAGTTGATGACAAAGCGGGTAGCAAACTCGTTTGTATTGGTCCGGATGATGGTTGATTCGCTTTTAGTATGAATTGATGCTACTTTTTCGCCAGTAAGTATTTTACCACCCTTATTTTCAATTAATTCCTTGAGTTTCCCGGCCATCATCACATAGTCAATGATGCCCGTTTGGGGAACCAGTATTCCGGCTACTGAACTGACATGAGGTTCAATTTCACTGACTTCTTTTGGTTGAAGTTTTCGTATGCCTGTCAGACCATTATCTATGCCCCGTTTGCAGATGTTGTCCAATGCCTGTAGTTCTGAAGTTTTAGTCGCAACAATGACCTTGCCACAAATCTCATGAGGAATGTTGTGTTGCTGTGCAAATTCCAGCAATTGCTGATAGCCTTTGATGCAATTTTGAGCTTTTAGGCTTCCCGGTTTGTAATAAATGCCACTGTGAATGACTCCGCTGTTATGTCCGGTTTGGTGTTTTGCTACCGCGTCTTCTTTTTCGAGCAGGCAAAGTGAAGTTGTCGGATTTTGTTCAAGAATCCGGTAAGCTGAAGCGAGGCCGACGATTCCTCCACCTATTATGGTAACATCATATTGCATAATGCGCATTTGGCAACTTCAAAGATATAAAAGCTGAGGAAAAGCTAGGCTAATGTAAAGTCCTATTTGTGAAAAAACTAAATCGTAGATTGCCGAAAGTGTATATCATTTTATTTTTTTAAATATGATAATTCAAAACCGGACCGAGCCATTTTTCAACCTCGACTACAGATAATTCTTTTCGGCGAGCGTAATCTTCAACCTGATCTTTGGAGATGTCACCCAGCCCAAAATATCTTGATTCGGGGTGTCCGATGTACCAGCCGCTGACAGAAGCAGCAGGGTGCATAGCGAAAGATTCAGTCAAAAAGATTCCGGTATTTTTTTCAACATCCAACAGATCAAATAATATTCTCTTTTCTGTATGATCAGGGCAAGCCGGGTAACCCGGTGCAGGACGAATGCCTTTGTATTTTTCTTCGATTAGTTGTTGAATCGTGCAATTCTCGTTAGTTGCATAGCCCCAAAGATCTTTTCTGACCATTTCATGCATTTTCTCTGCCAGTGCTTCTGCGAGGCGATCAGCGAGGGCTTTGAGCATGATGGCATGATAA
>JAEUUM010000146.1 GCA_016787375.1 Saprospiraceae bacterium | reverse complement strand
TTGTTTCAGCAAGGACAATATGTCAATAATGCTATGACCGGTATCTGGAAAACATATTATGATACTGGCGAATTGAAAGAGGAGGTAACATTTGTGGAAAATAACGAAAACGGGCCTTTCAAAGAATATCATAAAAATGGTAAGGTAAAATATGAAGGTTCGTACAAAGATGGTGACAATGAAGATGGTGAAATGAAAGTCTTTAACGAAGATGGTGAATTAGTTAAAAAATTGGATTGTAAGAAGGGCAAATGCACAACCATTTGGGTGAAAAAAGGATATGAAGATGTTAAAAGGTAATTTTATGCAAAAGTCGTTCATCTCTTTTGTTTTAATCTGTAGTTGTTTATCGGCTCAAGCACAACTTGGTGGAGAGGGTATATATAAGTTTCTTTGGAACCCGGTCAATGCCCGTATAAGTGGTTTGGCAGGAAATGGAATTGCCATAAGAGATGATGATGCTTCGCTTGCTCTTCAAAATCCTGCCTTGTTAAATGATTCAGGACACAATAACATAAGTTTTAGTCATCGTTTTTTTTACTCAGGATTACAGGATGGTTCATTTAACTATGCTTACTCTTCTAGGCCTCTGAATATAAATTTTCATGTAGCTGCTCAATATGCCAGTTATGGTGATTTTACCCGGGCAGATGAGTATGGTAATATTACAGGAACTTTCACGGCCTCTGATTACGCTTTCACAATCGGTGCTTCAAAAAAATTATACGATAACCTGACATTGGGATTAAATCTAAAATACATCACTTCACGGCTCGAAAACTATGGCTCATCTGGATTGGCAGCTGACCTGGGTGCAACTTATTTTATACCTGAGAAAAACTTTACATTTTCACTTGTTTGTAGGAATATTGGTTTTCAACTCACAAACTACAATGATAAGAATGAAGCCTTGCCATATGAATTGCAGGCAGGTATAAGCAAGCGACTCGCACATTTACCCTTTAGATTTTCAGTTGTATTCACAAACCTTCAAAGATGGAACGTTTTGTATGATGATCCTGAATTGAAAGATGACAATGAATTATTTGGAGGAAATAATTCAGGTGAGCGGAGCAATACTGCGATTTATTTTGACAACCTGTTTAGGCATTTTGTTTTCAATGGAGAATTCTATATTGGAAAAAAGGAAAATCTGCGTCTGAGAATCGGGTATAATCATCTACTAAAAAAGGAACTAAGCGTGAGCACCTATAGAAGTCTTGCAGGATTTAGTGGAGGATTTGGCTTCAAAATAAATCGTTTTAGGTTAGACTATGGTATGAGCTTTTATCACCTTGTGGGAAGATCGCATCACCTTAGTTTATCGACGGATATTGACAGTTTTAAGAAAAAACAATAATATTTTTATAATACCAAGAATTTACCTGAATAGAAGTGAGCACCACTTTTTAGGGTATAAACATAAATGCCTGGTGGTATTCTGGAATCAAGATCTAGTTTTATATAGTTTTGATTTGGTTCCGGGATACGTTTGTATATCAGATTTCCTTCCAAACCAAATATTGCGATTTCATCAAACTCTATTTCAGAATTAACAGTCAATATGTTGGTTGAGTTGTTAAAGGCGATATATGGTTTGGTCTCAGGATTCGGTTCTTCTGCCGACAAATAAGAACATAAATCAACCGAGTATAACTTACCTCCATTTGAGAGTGCTGCATTTACTTCGTCGGTTATATAAATGGTGCAATCATCAAGGAATGCAACTGATTCCTTTTGGGTGTAATCTTCAAATTGAAATACCGTTTGTTTACCATCAAAAAAGTTGCTTCCGGTAAAGTCTGTAAACAACCACATTCTTAAATATCCAAGAAGTATAAGTTTTTTATGGTCGGGGCTAAGTGCTGCTGCGGTGATTGATCCTTGCAAAAATAAAGGTACTTCGGTTTTGAAGGTTCTTAAATATCTTGCCTCATGAAAACCTGGTTCTGCCGGCAACCAATACAATAAAGTTTGGCTCTTGTATGGGTTAGTTCTGTCTTTTGTAAAAAGAAAAACCGTGTCATTTAACACGACCATTGCTTCACAATCAAAATTCAGCGATGATGAAGGCGGCGGAAAAAGCGTCTGATCCTCGTATTTAAATTGAATGGAGTCAACAACAAGTGTTTGTTTTTTGCTGGCAAAACCTGACGAGAACCTGAGAATGAGCAAATTTTCTCTGGTGTTATCATTGTTTCCAAAATCACCAAGAAACACATGCCCTTTATCATCTTTGGTGATTTCTTCCCAATCGTTATCAGATATATTATCAAATTTACGTTCTACTAACTTGTCGCCAAACGAATTAAATGCAATTACTTTTGAGCCATTGCCGGAGTCATTGTGACTCCATAGTGTATCAGGACTTTGGATGAGCAACCCGGACGATTCTTTTAGTTCAGAAGGAAGTCCGCCAAGTAAAGCCGGGCTAACGATTATCTGTCCGGAAAGGTTAAACCCTGTCAACAAAAATAATAAACTAAAAAACTTATACATGTTGCTTGATGTTGTTTGCCAAGGTGTTTCAAGCTTCAATAACAATCGGTTCTGAGACAAAATCACCCTCTTCATTTATGCTTTTCAATCTTACCGGCCCAATTGTGTTTATTAGACCAGCTTGATAAGGTACCTCTACTTTTATATAATTAGCCGTAAATCCGGTTAACTTCGATTTATCTTTATGTGCTTCAAATAGGACCATCTGCTCAG
>JAEUUM010000204.1 GCA_016787375.1 Saprospiraceae bacterium | reverse complement strand
CCCCTTGCAAATAAGACACATCAATGGTGGCATTACCCCCATTACCATCAATATGATCTGAACGTATAAGCTGCCCCGCCATGGTTCTGATCTCAAGTGTTTTGGGTGGTGAGGGTACATCATTCCAGCCTATGGTGACCTTGTCAGAGCCGGGGTTCGGAAACACAGAGAGTAAATGCGGATGTTGATTGAGTAGCTTGGTAGTTGCTACCTTGAGCACGGTATCAGTACACCCGGGAGTTATACATCCGTCAGGTCCAACTTTTATGAGCCAAATATTACCATTGAGTGTTGAACCAGGAACATTGGGAATGGAGTCTCTGATTTCACCTGATAAATAGATGGCTCCATCATCGGCTTCAGCTATGTTAAAAAGTA
Organism: Saprospiraceae bacterium; assembly: GCA_016787375.1. Taxonomy (GTDB): domain Bacteria; phylum Bacteroidota; class Bacteroidia; order Chitinophagales; family Saprospiraceae; genus JAEUUM01. The sequence continues at coordinate 1,149 of JAEUUM010000204.1, read as the reverse complement.
GCATTGGACCAAATTTTTCTTTTTCTAAATCAACATATAGACGTTGCCATTTCATAACTCCATTGCTGTCAATCCGGAATGCAAAACCACATTCATAATTGGGTAGCCCATTTGTCCAATGATTTTCTCTGACAAATGCATATCCAACTCCCAAATAATCTCCGTTTTTTGCCTTTATAAACTGTTGAATTCTGGGTTCAATGATTTTATTAGCTTTCGTATTTGGGAAGAACCCAGGACCTCCAAAATATTCTGTAAACAAAGTAGTCCATTTTTTATTGCCATTATAACTCAACCTGCTAATTTCAGGAAGAGCATCATTCCCACTTGGCAAGAGTGAACCAACATACCAAGTCCTGACAATGTCTTTGCCATTTAAGTCAGCAATCAAGGGGAGAAATGTTGAAGGATCGATTAATCCATCTATTTGGCCTTCATCTTCTGTGTATTCCCATAGCAATTGTCCTTTGAGATTCAGACTAAAATAGTGAATCCTCCATGCTCCTACTCTCAACGAAATAACCATACTAGTATCAGTATTTTTGATAATATCTCCAACTGTGTTGAATTTGTATTTTGGAGAAAAATAATCATACTGCCATAATATTGATTCATTTTTATCAATCGCTGTCACATTTATTTTATACGTATATGGATTTTTGGTTATTTCTTTTAAAGCCATCATAGTATAAATAGAATCTTTTGGATAAAACACAAGATTTACCCCATACTGGGAAAGATTTTTTAAAGTAGGAATGTAGGTTCTTTTTATTGTATCAAGGTTATTTGAAAATTGATAAAAATGTTGAGTTTGAACTTTGGAAGTATCATTGTCCCAACTGTCATCTCCTGTTAAGCAATAACCAGTTTTGGTTTTTAATATATTACTTAATGAGCCCAGTTGAATTGGCTTGCCTACTTTGTGGAATTCTTTAGTTTTAATAATATTACCCGCTGTGTCTAATTTGGTAATGAAAGAACAAGCGTCATCAACATAACAACTGCAAAATGAATTCATCACTAAGGTGTCGTCAAATACGGCGAATCTCAATGCGTTTTCTGTCGCTGGATATATTTCATAACTCTTTGACCAGCCATAAATTTGGGATTTAATCGAATTTTGCAAACAAACAATTATACCAAAAAGCA
>JAEUUM010000138.1 GCA_016787375.1 Saprospiraceae bacterium | reverse complement strand
TTAAACATATTTCAAGAATAGAGAGCTAAACAAGTTGTATTAGGTTCTGCTATTCAGCAATTCAGCAGTTAAATGATTAACTAAGTCAAGTGTTCTTTAGTTTGACGATGCTCCAGACAAAGCCATCGCGTCATATTATTTATCTTAAGTTTATGGATTCTAATCCTCCATTTCGTCTTTATGTCAAGAGTAAGTATCAAATGGAGAGTAAGTTGAGGATAATATGATGCCTTCACCTCCTGATAATTTTTTAAAACAAGTTGTCCGAGCATGAAATTGAAATAGTGCTAATTTGGAGTTTCATTTCAAACGAAATTTTTCAACAGCTGACTTTTATCCAAAATCCGAATTAGTGGATTTTATCCTTTAAATCAACTCAAATTAGAATGTTCGAGTTATGTTACAGTGATTCCAAAGCGTTTGTTTCTGATCTGGAAATGTCCTTACTCCATTTCAGAAATCAATATTTCATTTCTATTTAAGCATAAACCCAATCAACTAAAGTATGTGCATATTAACTGCTTAGATACATGTTGCAAATGTGGGAACAATCTAACTGAATGAAGAAAAATACTTGAGGTAAATAATGCCGGTCATTGTCTAACAAGGGCGCAGAAAATGGAAAATCAGACATTTTAGTAAGTGCTTCCAAGGGTGGATAAAATGTTGATGAAGCACATTGCATTTTAGATTTAATGATCGGTGATTACATAATATTCACAATTTTCCTCGTGATAGAGCAATCATTTCAATTTAGAGAGTGAGACAATTGCTACTCTGTCAGGACAAGTTTACCATTGCTGACCAAGCTTCCATTTTCTATTATCTGGTAAAAATAAATACCCTACTTTCCTTTTATACACTCTCCATTTCCTGGAGTTTGGTAGCATTTTCATAAACCACTAGAGCGTCAATAATTTCGTCAATTTCTCCTTCCAACACCTGATCTAATTTATAAAGTGTAAGATCTATGCGGTGATCTGTCACCCGGTTCTGAGGAAAATTGTAAGTTCTGATTTTGTCGGATCGGTCACCGGAGCCTACGAGAGATTTCCTTTTTGCAGCTTGTTCGCCTTCAAATTTCTTTCTGGATATTTCCTTAATTTCAAAGACCAGTCGGCCCATGGCTATATCTCGGTTTTTGTGCTGAGACCTATCCTCAGTACTCTCTGAAACCACTCCTGTAGGGATGTGTGTAATACGTATACCAGATTCTGTTTTGTTAACATGCTGACCTCCTGCACCACTGGCTCTAAAAGTATCAATTCGCAAATCGGCTTTGTTAATGGTGATGTCATCTTCCTCGTATTTAGGTATTGCTACCACGGTAGCTGCTGAGGTATGAACCCTTCCTTTGGCTTCGGTATCAGGAACCCTCTGGACTCTATGGGCACCTGATTCAAATTTTAGTTTGCCGTATACGTTATCACCGCTTACCTCCAACACAAGTTTGTTGTAGCCACCGACAGTACCCTCATTAACAGAGATCACTTCTACTTTCCAACCCTGTTTGTCGAAATATCTGGTGTACATTCTGTAGAGGTCACCTGCAAAAAGGGAAGCTTCATCACCTCCTGTTCCGGATCTAATTTCAAAAATAACGTTTTTATCATCATCCGGATCTTTAGGCACCATCAACATTTTGATGTGTTCTTCGAGTTCGAGTTTTTCGGGTTCAAGCTGTAAGAGTTCTTCTTTGGCCATTTCCTTCATTTCAGGATCAGACTCTGAAAGCATCTCTTTTGCCGTGATTATATTTCCGATTAACTCTTTATATTTTTTATAATCTTCAATTAATGGAGTAAGATCTTTGTATTCTTTGTTGATTTTTGAATACCTTGACATGTCGTTGATGATTTCCGGATCGGAGAGTTGTTCTTCCAATCGCATGAATTTATCATAAATGGCTTCAAGTTTAGAGAGCATATTGGTTGTATTAAGGCACAAAGCTAACAATAAAATCGTTTATCTTAATACTGACAAATACCACACCATCAACAAAACCATATAAAATACGTATAATCAATCGTTTACAATGCTAAAGGACCTCAACGTAATTGCTTGATCAGGATAGTTTATTATTAAGGCATGAAAGAAAAAATTCGAGATATTTGGTATTCCTTCCCGGTTCAGTTAACTGTTCTGCATTTCAGGAACAATCAAATTCTCATACTTTTGTGGTTTGTTACTATTTTGTTTGTAACAGGTACTCGTGGCAGGTTGTTCGGATTACAGTATTTATTTACAGATCCTGAGTACATGGGATCGGTGAATCCCATAAGTTTTGGATTTTTAGGTATCGCTTTTGGTATATTTGTGATGGTCTGGCACATGTCGACCTATCTTTTAAGCGCATTTAGGTTTCCTTTTTTAGCATCTTTATCAAGACCATTTACGAAGTTTATTATCAACAACTTTACCATTCCACTGGTTGGATTTTTTTGTATGCTTGGTTCTATTATATACTTACAGAAAGTTGTAGAATCTAAATCATGGTTTGAAGTCCTTGGACTGATTATGGGCTGGCTATCCGGTGTGATGATAATGGTCATAGTTATAACGGTCTACTTGTTGATAACAAATAAAGACTACCGCACATTTACAAGGCACCTCAAGCAGCATGAAACGGAAACGTTTTACATTGATCCTTCAGAACTGGCATATCAGAAATACGCTTCTTCTGATTGGAGAATCCACACTTATTTGAGCGAATCTTTAAAACCAAGACTTGTCCGAAATGTAGCGCACTATCCTACAGCAATTCTTCAAAAAGTGTACAGTCAGAATCATAAAAACGCGATGCTTTTATTGATAACAGGTATTTTTTTATTGATTGCCCTTGGCTTCTTAGGAGACAATCCATATTTCAGGATTCCGGCGGGAGCCAGTATACTTATACTTTTTAGTGTTTTGATGTCATTGGCAAGTGCTATTTCGTTTTGGTTCAGAAAATGGCGAATTCCGGTCTTTATTTTGTTATTGGTACTTGTCAATCATGTCACCCAAAATGATAAACTCCGGCACATCAATCAAGCATACGGTATTGAATATGCCAAAAATCAGTTGCCCTATGACACAGACCAGATAGCAACAGAATTTGATAGTCTGAAATTTGACCATGATATACAACAAACCAAAGAAATTTTAAATCATTGGTTGTTAAAGCAAAATAAAACCAAGCCTTTTGCAATATTTATATGTGCATCAGGCGGAGGGCAACGTGCAGGTGTTTGGGCAATAGAAGTTATGGACAGCCTGAACAGAATGTCTGGTTTGGGTTTGATGAAAAATACCATTATGATGAGTGGTGCATCAGGTGGAGTCCTTGGGATGTCTTATTACAGAACGATGTATGAGAAATCCCTTCTTTCATCAAATAATTACAGCATCAAAAAACAATTCTCTAAGGACATGCTCAATTCTTTGTCTTTTGCTTTGGTCTCAAATGATATATTTCCGAATTTGGCAAGCTTTGAGTATGCAGGTAAAAATTACTTTAGAGACCGTGGATATGCATTTGAGCAACAATTTAACGAAAATACCAAAGGCTATTTAAACCGTTCACTTTATTCTCTTAGAAAACCCGAACTTGAGGCTGATATCCCAATGCTCTTCATTACTCCTACCATCATTAACGATGGCAGACGGCTAATCATTTCACCAATTGATGCATCCTATATGACCATAGCCCCTTTTACTTCACTAAGCAACAGATTGCAAAAGGATGGCATTGAATTTAGAGATTTTTTTCGAACACTCGAAGCTGACAGCCTCAGATATTTAAGTGCTCTTAGGATGAACTGTACCTATCCTTTTATATTACCTAATGTAGTTTTACCAACTCAACCAGCCATGGAAATAATGGATGCCGGATTTGGTGATAACTATGGGGTTAGTGTGGCTTACAGGTTTATCTGGCATTTCAGAGAATGGTTAAAAGAAAATACTGCAGGAATAATAATCGTTCAGATGTCGGCGGGAGATACCAAGACTGAGAAGAACAAAAGCACCAACAAAGGTATTGTCGAAAGCTTAATGAGTCCTTTGGGTTTTGCACGCACAATTTTGAAGCACCAGAAGTACGAACAAGGCAATTATGTACAATCCATGAAAGACTATTTTGGAGAACAAAATATACACCTACTGCCATTTACTTACCAGCCACAGCAGATTGACCAAAGAGCCTCAATGAGTTTTCATTTAACCCAACGTGAGAAAAATGATATTCAGCGTTCTTTGAGTTCGGAGGAGAATAAAAAGAGCTTCGAACGTTTTTTTATATTGACCCAAAATAAAGGCAAGTAATAATTTGCATCAAATTCTTAAAAACTAAGGCAGATCTCCGCTCATAATAAATTGGACATTTAAAAAAATAGAAATACAATAAGGAAGTTATTCAGATTACTCCTCTGAGAAATCAACAGATTAAATGTTTCACCAAAACCAATATCTAAATAAAAACGAACAGGCCGGTTATCCCTTCAATCATAAATCATTACATTTGTGACTTCATTAAACATAGACTATGCAATCTCTCCAAAACTATGCACTTGGTCAGTGGGTCAATGGCTCAGAACAAGGTGATATTCTTCTTGACGCTTCAACAGGCGACCCAATAGCATCTGTCAGTTCTGCCGGACTCGATTTCGGAAGTATGCTGGCTTATGGTCGAACAACCGGTGGTAAGATACTTCGCAAAATGACATTCCAGCAACGAGGACTCATGCTGAAATCACTTGCCATGTATTTAATGGAACGAAAGGAAAAATACTATCAATTAAGCTATCAGACCGGAGCTACCAAGATTGATAGCTGGATCGACATTGAAGGCGGTATTGGCAATGTTTTTGCCAATGCATCCCTAAGAAGAAGATTTCCTGATGAGGCATTTTATGTTGATGGAGAGTATGCACCCCTAAGCAAGATGGGAAGTTTTATTGGACATCACATCATGGTACCCAAAGAAGGCGTCGCCATTCATATCAATGCATTTAATTTTCCCATATGGGGAATGCTTGAAAAAATAGCCGTCAACCTTCTGGCTGGAGTGCCTTGTGTAGTAAAACCTGCAACATTGACTTCATACCTTACGGAGGCGATGGTTAAGGATATCGTCGCATCTAAAATTTTGCCTGAAGGTTCTGTTCAGCTTATTTGCGGTTCTGCAAGGGGTATTCTTGATCATATTGAAAGTCAGGATGTTGTGACTTTCACTGGTTCTGCAAGTACAGGCAGGATGCTAAAATCACATCCAAGAATTATAAGTGAAGCTGTTCCGTTTAACATGGAGGCAGATAGCTTAAACTGTTCTGTTTTGGGTCTCGATGCCAAACCCGGTACCGAAGAGTTTGATATTTTTATAAAAGAGATAAAAAAAGAAATAACCGTCAAATGTGGTCAGAAATGTACTGCCGTTCGAAGAATAATGGTGCCTGAGCTTTATCTTGACGAAGTTCAATCTGCTTTGGTCAAAGCGCTTTCTCAAACCACCATTGGAGACCCTAGAGTGGAAGGAGTAAAAATGGGTGCACTTGCAGGCAGGGTCCAGCTCGAAGAGGTAAAAGAAAAAATTAGCCAACTTGCAAGGAACGCAACCATGTTATATGGTGGTTTTGATCAGTTTGAAATACTGGGCGGAGATAAGGAAAAGGGGGCATTTATGGCACCGGTGCTGATGTTGCAGATGAACCCGTTCAAACATACCGAAGCACATGAGATTGAAGCATTTGGTCCTGTTTCAACCATTATGCCTTACACAACAACCGATGAAGCAATCGAACTGGCTAAAATGGGAAAAGGTTCACTTTGCAGTTCTGTTATAACCAACGATGACAAAATTGCCAGAGAATACACTTTGGGAGCAGCCAGCCATCATGGTCGTATTCTGGTGCTTAACAGGTCTTGTGCCAAAGAAAGTACCGGACATGGTAGTCCGATGCCAATGTTGGTTCATGGAGGGCCCGGTAGAGCAGGTGGAGGCGAAGAAATGGGTGGTATGAGGGGAGTAAAACATTACATGCAACGATGTGCAATACAAGGCTCACCTACTACCATTTCTGAAATAACAGGTGTATTTCAACAAGGTGCCAAATACAAAGATCCGGGAGTTCATTTATTCCGGAAGCATTTTGAAGATCTTGAAGTAGGTGAAACGGTCATTACACATAAAAGAACGGTAACAGATAGTGATATTGTCAATTTTGCCAATGTAAGTTGGGATCACTTTTATGCCCACACAGATGCAACATCTCTTGATGGGACAATTTTTGAGCAAAGGGTAGCACATGGTTATTTCGTTTTATCTGCTGCTGCCGGTTTATTTGTTGATCCTGCAAAAGGTCCGGTGTTGTTGAATTATGGCCTTGAAGAATGCAGGTTTACAAAACCGGTATATGCGGGGATGACCATAGGAGTAAGATTGACCGTTAAAGAAAAAGTGGATCAAGAAAAGAAAAATGAAGAAGACATTGCCAAAGGAATTGTAAAATTCATGGTCGATGTTTATGATGAAACGGGTGAAACGGTTGCTATTGCAACCATTCTAACCATGGTTAAAAAACGAAATCAAGCATAATATATGTCGGTAGATTCAAAAGATGGCGGGTACGTAAACCTGCATGTTGAAAACGGTGTCGGTACCATAACTTTCTTTCATCCGTCGCATAACAGCATGCCCGGTTATTTGTTGAAATCTCTATCAGAGACCATAACAGGAGCAGGTGAAAGAAATGATATTCTGGTTGTTGTTTTGAAAAGTGATGGCGATAGAAGTTTTTGTGCCGGTGCAAGTTTCGATGAACTTATAAGCATTCGTGATTTTGACGAGGGCAAAAAGTTCTTTTCAGGGTTTGCCAATGTTATCAATGCCATGCGAACATGTCCAAAGTTTATTATTGGTCGTGTTCAAGGCAAAGCTGTGGGTGGTGGCATAGGTATCGCCTCTGCTACTGACTATTGTTTTGCCACAAAAGCAGCAGCAATTAAACTCAGCGAACTCGCTGTTGGTATTGGTCCGTTTGTAGTTGGACCAGCTGTCGAACGTAAAATGGGAATCTCAGCCATGTCTCAAATGGCTATCAATGCAACCGAGTTTCATTCCGCGGAATGGGCACTACAAAAAGGCCTTTATAATGCAATATTTGATACGACTGATGAAATGGATGAAGCAATTCAAACATTAACTTCAAAACTCGTTCTTTCAAATCCTGAAGCAATGTCTATGTTAAAAAAAGTCTTTTGGCATGGTACAGACGATTGGGATAAACTTCTCGAAAAAAGGGCAGAAAAAAGTGGAAAATTGGTATTGTCTGATTTTACTAGAAATGCCATTGAGAAATTCAAAGCGAAATAAATATGGCCAAAGAAATAAAAATTGACAAAGAGATTTTATTAAAATCTTTCAAACTAATGGCCACTGCAAAAGCCATGACAGAGTTGTATGAAGAGAATTTCAAGTTTGTCTCAAAATATGTGCATGCCACTTCCCGTGGACACGAGGCAATACAAATTGCTCTTGGAATACAATTATTGCCACAAGATTTTCTTTCAGCTTACTACCGTGATGATGCCATGATGCTTGCAATCGGGATGAAACCTTTTGAACTTATGCTTCAATTGATGGCCAAACGCGATGATCCATTTTCAGGAGGCCGGTCATATTATTGCCACCCGAGTTTAAAGGATGACGATAAACCTAAAATTCCTCACCAGTCCTCTGCCACCGGTATGCAAGCCATTCCTACAACAGGAGTTGCAATGGGCATTCAGTACAAAGAAAAAACCGGATTGGCAGAGAATTTCAAAGAAAAACCCATCGTTGTATGCTCTTTGGGTGATGCTTCGGTAACTGAAGGTGAAGTAGCAGAGGCATTTCAGATGGCTGCACTCAAGCAGTTTCCCATCTTGTATCTTGTACAAGATAATGAGTGGGATATTTCGGCATATTCATCAGAAATAAGGACCATGGATGCAGCAAAATATGCTGAAGGTTTCCCTGGCATAGAGGTTAGAAGCATTGATGGAACTGATTTTGCAAGTTGTTATTCTACTTTGCTGGAAGTTATAAATAAAATACGAACCGAGAGAAGGCCCTTCCTGGTGCACGCCAAAGTTCCGTTGCTGAATCACCATACAAGTGGTGTAAGAAAAGAGTGGTATAGGGATGATCTGGAAGAGCAGCAATTAAGAGATCCATATCCGAAATTCTTAAAAAGTCTGGTGTCTCTGGGTGTTTCAGAATCCGAAATTCTGGAAATCGAGCATATTGCCAAAGAAGAAGTTAAAAGAGATTTTGACAAAGCCAAAGCTGCTGAGGACCCAAGACCTGAAGATTTATTTACACATGATTTTGCTCCCACACCTGTTTTACAGGAATCAGGCACCAGATCTCCGCAAAACGGAGAGGAAAAGGTAATGGTTGATTGTGCATTGTTTGCAGTACAAGAACTTATGGAGAAGCATCCCGAGTGCTTATTGTACGGTCAGGATGTCGGAGCGAGGCTTGGAGGAGTGTTTCGGGAAGCTGCCACACTTGCTCAAAAGTTTGGTAATAACAGAGTATTCAATACTCCCATTCAAGAGGCATTTATCATTGGAAGTACAGTCGGAATGTCCGCGGCAGGGTTAAAACCTATTGTTGAGGTTCAATTTGCAGATTATATTTGGCCTGGACTGAACCAATTATTTACAGAGGTAAGCAGATCTTGCTATTTAAGTAATGGGAAATGGCCTGTGAGTTGCATCATCCGGGTACCAATTGGAGCTTACGGCAGTGGTGGCCCCTACCATTCTTCGAGTGTGGAGTCGGTCGTTGCTAATATAAGAGGAATTAAAATTGTGTATCCTAGCAACGGAGCTGATCTAAAAGGTTTATTAAAGGCTGCGTATTACGACCCAAATCCAGTTGTATTCTTTGAACATAAAGGCCTGTATTGGTCAAAAGTCAAAGGTACCGATGCTGCCAAAACCATCATGCCTGCTGAAGACTATATTCTACCGCTGGGTAAGGCAAATATAGTTTTACAGGCAGACCAGACAAAGACTGACAAAGGAGAAACTTGTGTTGTGATTTCTTATGGAATGGGCGTCCATTGGGCATTGAATGCTGCAAAATCGTTTGAAGGCAAAGTAGAAATAATAGACCTCAGAACCATATACCCTTTGGATACTGAATTGGTTTTTGAATCCGTGCGAAAGCATAACAGATGCCTTGTTGTTACCGAGGAGTCAATCAGCAATTCTTTTGCCCAGGGTCTTGCCGGAAGAATTCAAGAGGAATGCTTTACTTCATTAGATGCTCCGGTTATGACAATCGGTTCAGAAAATTTACCTGCTATACCACTTAATAGTACACTGGAGGCAACGATTATTCCTTCAATTGAAAAGGTTGAAGCTGCAATTGGTAAGTTATTTGAATTTTAAGTCATTTTTGCGATTTAATACGGCCAGGTCATTTTACTTACATTTTTTAAAATCATAAAATGTAAGTGATTCGTGCACAGTAGATTATCAAAAGAATGATCAGTTTAATGCTGCAAAGAACCATATTTAGAAACAACAATGCAAGCATCCAAACCATTGAAGCTTTTTACAATGGTTTTTTTTGAGTATTCAATTTCATTCATACATCAAATCAATCAGAGAGGCATACTTTTCAAGAATAACTCGCCTTTTTAACTTTAAAGTTGGCGTCAATTCGGCCTCTGTACCATCTTTTTTAATTGGCTCCCACGAATCCTTAATGAGTGTGAACTTTTTTATTTGTTCTGTTTTTGATAAGTTTTTGTTGATATCATTTATTGCACGCTGATATCTGTCAATAATTACTTTTTCTTTTATTGCTTGCTCTAAGCCGTTCCAGGTTATTTGTTTTCGTTCGCACCACGATTTCAGACCCTCACCAAATGGCACCACGAGAGCCGAAACAAATTTTTTATTATCTCCTACCACCATTGCCTGTTCTATCAAAAAACTTTCCTTTAAGGCTACTTCGATATGAGAAGGTGCGACATATTTGCCATTTGAAGTTTTTAGTAATTCTTTTTTTCTGTCGGTTATTTTTAGAAACTGAATTCCGTTTTCATCTGTTACGAATTTGCCAATATCACCGGTAAAGAGCCATTTTTTACCGTCGATTTCACGAATGGTTTCGGCAGTTGCCTGAGGATTTTTATAATAGCCTGCCATAATATTCGGACCATGCATGATTATTTCACCTTCATTTTCTCTATAATCACCTTCCTCCCTGTAAATACGAACTTCGGAGCCTTTTATGACCCTTCCTACTGTTCCGATTTTGGCACTCCCGGCTGAGATACCATTAATCGAAATACCTGGCGAAGATTCGCTTAAGCCATATCCTTCATAAACAGGAATACCTGCTGCTGAAAATGTCCTTAAAATTCTCT